>CAZUOO010000001.1:0-98339 GCA_964621555.1 uncultured Candidatus Saccharibacteria bacterium
CACCACTTTATTGAATTACTTGATAACAGATTCAACGTCAATTCCAAGGTCAATTCCTATAATCAATGATTGTGCTGACACAGTATATGCCCCTTGCAGTATTGAGTTAGTATATTCCTCTATAAGTTCTAAATCTTTATAGGAGTTATCCTTACCATCAAGGTATCTCATTACCCTGTTACCCCATCCGTAGATATCTAAACAGTATTGCGACATTGAGCTGTACAGATCCGAAATATCGTTTTGAATACCTTTGCTATAATTCTTTTCCGATAACTCATAACGCTCTATTGAGCATGACTGTCCTAAATCCTTAACCTGTTTTGCATATTTATATCCTTCGTAGTCAGATGGTGCGTTTTGAATTTTAGTCATAAGTGAAGCCACTGTTTTATTATAGTTATCGATTTCAATGATAAGGCCGGTGAACTCCACTCTAAGCTTTTTCTCTAAAGCCTTACGAGCTTCGGTTGCGGCTTTTTGCTCTGCAACGAGTTGATCTTGTTTAGCCTTTTCAGCTAGTGCTTCCTCCTCTAACCTTTGCTTTTCCGCAAGAGCCTTTTCCTCTTGTAATCGTTTTTCGTTTGCGTCCTTTTCTTTTTGTAGCTCTGCAACTTTGGTATCATACTCTTCCTTGCTGAACTTGATTTTTACTATCTCAGAATATGAGGAATCTTTAAAAGTAAACACCAATTTATAAATGTTCTCACCATCATTTAAAACAATTGGATATCTGGTCTTGCATAATCTATCTATATCCTCTCGGTTTAGACTTTTTTCGTTAATTGATATTTCTTCAGCATATGTGCCGCAGTCATAAGATAGGTAGACTGATGGAACTGGAGATACCGCTAAGGTAGTAGTTGGAACCTTTCGACTTATAGATTCCGCGAGCTGACTGTCTGTTATATGAATATTACTTCCAGTGTATATGAATCCATATATAAATAAGATAGTTGATATTATAAAGTAATACCGATACCTAATATTGATGTATTTCCTTATAACTGGTCTTATTGGTGGAAATATTATTAGTGAAGAAACGATTATGAGAATTCCTCCGATTAGATTCGCTAAAGAAAGTATTACGCCTAGTAGAATTCCTATACAGGATAGTGTCCAACTTAATATGTTGATAACAGTTGTCTTTATGGACACTTTCATATTTTAGTTGCGTATTGTTAATTATAGGTAACTGTCATATGACAGCATTCTATATCGGAATTATATAACTATATCTTATGCTGAGCAATATATCTTTCCCCTTACTTATGATATGATTGCCAGGTAATGAAGGTTGTAGAAAATAATTATAAAAAATACATAAAGATAATATTACAAGTACTTTTGTACTCATCTGTAATATACTTTATAGGAGTTAGAGTTGCTTCTACGGACGATGTTTGGCACAACATCGGAAATATTGATATCTTCTTCTTTGGTTTAGGTATATTCATTTTCGCACTTCAAACTCTTTTTAATGGATATATGTGGTATTACATTATGAAGGCCTCTGGAGAAGATGTTACACTTAAGTCTCAAATGTCTGTGTATCTAAACTCCTACTTATTAAGATATATACCTGGAAATGTTGTCGGTATACTCGCAAGAGGGGAGTTCAATAGAAAGCATGGTGTATCTAGGCTTAAGAGCTTATGGGGATGGTTCTTGGAGAATGTAACGTTCCTTTCAATCGGACTGTCTATTGGAATATATTTCATTGTGAAGAACTTTCCAGATTTAACAGGGTTGAATGTTGTAATATCAGATAGATCGGATCTAATTGTAATAGGTAGTGTCTTATTATTTGGATTAATAATCTTTTCTAGTGCACTTCTAATGTTTAAAGGAAATGCACTGTGGGAATTGTTTAATACATATGTAATTAGAAAGCTTTTAAAGAAACATCTTGGAAAGCATATTGATATTAAACTTACAAATCAATCTCGTATACTTATAACTCTTGGATATCTTTTCTCATGGATATTGTATTCAACCTCATTTATTTTAATTGCGTACTCTATTGTACCTATGTCGATCAACTACCCTCTAGCAACAATCTCTATAAATGCACTCGCGTGGTCACTGGGCTACCTCTTTATCATTACACCTAGTGGTACAGGAGTTCGAGAAGCTGTATTTCTAACGTTGCTACCTATGATTGCAGTTATTTCCCCTGCAAACTCAGCTATTATAGCTGTTGGAATGAGATTGGTTACGATTCTTGGTGAGCTTAGTGCATTCATTATTTACAAGGGATATAATATGCTCATTAAATTGAATGGCAAGCTAGATTGAAAAAAATCTCAGTTATAGTCCCAATATATAATGAAGGCCCAGAGTTCAAGATATTTCTTGAGGAGCTTCATAGTGAGCTTAAGGTATTGGGAAATCCATTTGAAGTATTAGTGATTGATAGTTTAACTGAGAATAGTTCATATGACGTTGTTAAGGCCTTTGCTAAAGCAAATAGGAATGTAAAAGGATACTTTATGAGACATCCTGGGGCTGCGGTTACGGATAAGACTAATAAGTATATGCTAGGGTTTGAAATTGCTAAGGGAGAGTATGTGATAACTATGGATGGTGATGGTCAAGATAGGCCAAGTGAAATCAAGAAATTTGTTGAGGAGTTGGATAAAGGTAACGATTTTGTAATTGGGTATAAGCAGAAACGAAAAGATGGGTTTGTGTATATGCTCACCTCTATGGTTGCAAATGGGCTAATTAGGTCAATCACGGGGGTAAAGGTGCATGATATGAACAACGGATTTAAAGGATTTAGATATGATATCCTTCGTGACTTAAAACTTAGATCTGGTCACTTTAGATTTCTTCCTGTAATAGCTGCCGCTAAAAAGTGGAAGACCGCTGAGGTTAAGGTACTTCACAGAGCTAGGGAGCATGGAAAGGGTAAGTTCAGCTTTACAAGCAGACTTCAGGGTGGGCTATTCGATATGTTTGTAGTCTATGTAGTTTCAAAGATGGGAGATACTCCTATGTATACCCTTGGATGGTTCTCAATACTCTTATTTTTGATTGGTTTAGTTGTAGGTATACTTTCACTCTATACGGGTTCAATGCTTCTAGCTATCATCTCCGCTTTGGTAGGATTCTTCGCTTTAAACGTATTTCTTTTGGGAATTATTATTGAGTATATGAGAGGACAAAGCCCAATGAAGAGCTACAAGGGATTGGTAGTGGATATCATTGATTAGAAGTCGCAGAGCCTATCCTTATTATCTATTTCAAAGATAAAGAAGCTGTGACCAAGTTCTCGTACTGGTTCAATCTCATTTGCAAAGAATTTATACCTCAAGCATACTTGCCACTGTTCCAACTTCTTAATATTTGTAGAAAGCATTTCCTTGGGGTATACAACGTAATTTGTATTTTGAAGCTCTCGCTCCTCTCTTTCAAGTAGGTGATTTTCCTGTCTCCAATCAAAATTACTATCCTGCAAGTATAGGTAATTATATTTCTCCTGTCCTACAACTTGGTTAAAGTATGCAATGTAGATTGGATAGTGAGTAACAGAAAGGAATATATGTGAAGCAATTAGTAGTCCAACTGTATATTTATACCAGCTGAGGTTTTTAAACTTCTCGTATAGCGAAACTATTACGAATGCAGATGCAAGGGTTAAAAAAGGATATACAGGGAGCAGATGACGTATTCCAATGTTTATTGAACTTGAAAGCGAAAGTAGGGTTAAGACCACAGGAATGGTTATCAAAGGTAGTAAAACGGGCCTCTTGTTGATTATGTTCTCTCTATTTCTATATGCTAACGCACCCATATATATGGCTGTGAACACACTTATGATGATGAATGGAACAGTTTCCTTCGCAAGAAATGCTATTGGGAAGTATAGTGGATTTCCTCCATTGCTAGGTTGTCCCAAAAGATATGTTCTGTGCCCGTGGAAATTATGCTTAACCACGTTATCATAGAATCCTTTAAAGTACTGAGGGAAAGGTAGTTTAACATCTTTATATATTGATTCTAGGAATTCTAGTTTGATAAATGGAACAATCCGCTCAATTGTACTAAGGTGGTCCATAGTTGCTTCGATCTTACCTGGATTGTTGTAGTCAACTTCATAGATTGTGGCAAAATTAAATCCGTAGGCGGCCGTTAACAGAAAGAGTATTGATATAACGATACCTACAGTTGATAGTGCAACCGCTTTTATTGAATGTCCAAAGCTCTTATACCTCACAAATATATACGTAAGTAGCCAAAATGGAAGGAGCAATGTGGCCGTATATTTAGTAATTAAAGCTACTAGAATTAAGATGATACTTAGCCATGGTTTATGCTTCGAATTATTCTGCGTTAATCGAAGGTCGTGATAGAGAGCGAGGGTTGCAAGAAATATTGTAAACATTGCTGGAGCGTCCGTAGTTACTAAACCAGAGTGGGCAATTAGGGTAGGGGAGAATGCTAGAAGGAGTGTTGATATAACTGTTCGTCTGAAGCCGAAATTAATATAGAGTAGTTGGTAGATTATAAAAAGCATAGTAGCGGAGAGCAACGATGCCGTAAAACGGCCATTAACTAGAAACTCTAGAGAATATGTTTCTCTTCCTCCATTGAGCTCCACTAATCTGAATGCAATATCATCCTTTTTAGCTTGCTCCCAGTTCTCACTATCAAGGTCTTCAATTACAAAGCTTTTATCTGCTGAAATTGGTATCGAATGTAATATATTAAAGAGAATAGGGTGGTGCTGGTTTATTCTATAGTCTCCTGTACGTAGTAACATAACCCCTCTGGCGGTATGACTCACTTCATCCGTTGTATAGGATAGATCTTTTACAGATCCAAACGAGAGTAAGAAGAATGCTAACGATATCGTTAATGGAATTAACAAACGCTTTAGGACAGTTTTAAACTTTGTCATTACTAATAATTTCAGATTTACTATCTATTGGGTATGTTATATATAGTTGATGTAGCGCTCTAGTTGCCGCTACATAGAACTTTCTTGCACTACTAAAATTGGCTGGATATAGGTTTATATCTAGATCAAGTATGAATACTGTATCAAACTCCAATCCTTTCGCATTTAGAACAGGTGTTACGATTATACCAGATGAATAGTTCGAGCTATCCATCTCTACTAAATATTCAGAAATTGTTGGGATTGCTTTAAGTTTATTGTATACGTTTGATGCTGTTTCCATGTCGGGGGTTACAACTGCGATTGTATTCCTATTTAGTTTTAACTCTATATTTAGATATTTTACGAGATCATCGATAGTTGTATCCTCGCTTGTAAGCAATGTACGGGTTGGAATCTCGATCACATCATTACCATGTCTAAGCACGGCCTCGGGTCTAAGAAAAGTTTTAGGAAATAGATTTTCAACCTTTTCTTTAATATAGTCGATTATTTCAATTGTAGTTCGATAGCATTTATTAAGTTGGTGGTACTCGAATTTTTGCAAATCAGGTTTTAACTGCTTGAGTGTATCTATTAGTTCAATCCAATCGTCAATATTATTAGGATCCTTGATTGCCTGTGCTAGATCACCCGCCAACATCAAATTATTACGCCTTGAAATCAGTAGAAGGGAGAATATCTGAGGGAATGAAAGGTCCTGTGCCTCGTCAGCTATTACATAATCCTTCTGGAACTCTGTCGTACCGTTAAGAAGAAGGCTTAAGATTGCAAGTGGGGCTAAATCTTCCATTTCATAGGTATAGAATCCCTTTACCTTCCTAACCATTTTCTTTGTTCTTTCCTTTATATCACTTGGGATACTCATGTCATTTACAATTGATTTGTAGATATTGAGCAGGTTTAATTTTTCTCTGAAGTATTTAATAATTTTTTCTTCAATTACCTCATCCAAAATCGAAATTCCTTGCATGTATGATCCAACAGTACTGTTTTTAATTAGTAGGTCGGATTTAACTTTCTCAACTGCTAGCTTTAGAGCTTCGGAAGTTGTAACTGTATCTGTTTTTCTTTTAATGTCGTAGTAGTTACGTTGTATAAGGTCGGATTTTGAATATGGGATCTCTTCGAGCAGTGTTTCAATGTAATTATTGAAGCCTTCTACAAGTGAAACAAGGAACTCTTTAGAACCCTTAAACTTAATGGATTGTCTATCAGGTTTCGCACTAGCAAGTATATATTTATTATCCCATTTCAATATTTTCTTTGCCCAGAATAGATATGTGTTGGCCTCTACGCCATCTATGCCTAGAGAGGGGAGCACTCCTGAAATATAATCCAGAAATAGCTTATTAGGGGCGATGATTAACGTATTCTTGGCGCTGATGTGTTTTTGATACATGAAGAAAAGGTACGCCAGTCTGTGTAGTACAATTGTTGTTTTACCACTACCTGCTACTCCTTGTAGTACGGTTAGTTTATCGATATCATCTCTAATAATTCTATTCTGCTCACCTTGAATTGTAGAAACGATATCTGTTAATTTCTGTCCTACCTTCTGATTAAGTTGTGAAAGGAGGAATTCATCGGCGGCAGTATTACCTGTTTTGGAATCGTATACATTCTTAATTCTAGCCTTAGAGATCTCTAACATCTTCTTTTCTGTAATGTCTCCTTTCTGGCTACCCATGGGACTTACAAATTCCACATCACTTGTTGGTCCTGAGTTTGTATAGTATAGGTTGGCGATAGGGGCTCTCCAATCCGTAATAAGTGATGATTTTGTCAACTTATCGAAATATGCAAACTTCCCGATGTATGAAGTGATTTTCCCCGCAGGAAACGTTGAGTCAGCTTTTCTATTGAATACAATCTTACCAAAGTATGGAACATCTAGAATATCTAGTTCGTGATTTAATCTATTTACACAATCCTGTATCTGTTTAAGTATCTGATTATATATCTTTACAGCTGCTGATTTATCATCACCAGTTTCATTTTCAACAACTAGTACTTGCTTCTCTAATTCCTTCTCAAGCTCTTCCAAATGGTTGAGGAGATATTTAATCTGTTCGGTTACAGTTTGAGTTGTAGTTTTGAGGTATGGATACTCTACCTTTATGGTGTCGTTAAGAGGTTCTTTTATATCTGAATAATCGGATATAGTATCAACCTTGTTTATTAGGGGATTAAGGTGCTCCTTAAAAGTTAGCATTAATGTATTTCTCTTAAGTAAAAGCGAACTGCATTTTACAATATAATTAGAGTACTATTCAACTATTTCAGTAATAATTCCTCCACCTACACACTGATCACTATTGTATAGCACAATACTTTGTCCCAATGTCGCAGCCCATTGCATTTCACTAAATGTGATTAGGGCTCTGCTATTATCTAATTTGAGGTCGGCATTAGTTGGCTTGGCTCGATATCGTATGATACCTGTCATCTTATCCGTTTCTTTTACTTTCTCTAGGGAGTGGAATTCCTCGACAATATATTTCGAAGTCCAGAGTTTTTGATGGGATTTACCTTGCGCTACATAGAGGGTATTAGCTTCTACGTCTTTAGCACATACGAAATATGGTACCTTTAGACCCCCAATATGTAACCCTTGTCTTTGACCTATGGTATAGAACCATACACCTTTGTGCTGACCTACAACTTTTCCAGTATCGATATCTACACTATTTCCAACTACCACCTTCAATCTTTGGCTTAGAAATTCTTCAATATCTACTTTCCCTATGAAGCATATACCCTGACTGTCTTTTCTATTGAAGTTTGGTAATTTAGCTTTTTCTGCAATTTCTCTAACTTCACTTTTTAGTAGGTTGGAGAGAGGGAAAAGAGTGGAAGATAGTTGTGCATTGGTTAATTGATGGAGAAAGTATGTTTGATCCTTAGTGCTATCTTTAGCATTATATAGCTTTCCATTTATGGTTTTAGCGTAGTGACCTGTTGCTATAAAATCTGCACCTTCACTAAGTGCCTTGGTGAGAAACTTATCAAATTTAATATACTTATTACAAAGTATATCCGGGCTAGGGGTGTTTCCGATGCTGTACTGATAGAAGAAATCTTCAATTACAAGCTCTCTATACTCTTTTTCAAAGTTGTATACCTTGAGCTCAATCTGTAAAAAGTCCGCCACCTCTCGCGCGGACTTTAAATCTTCTTCCCAGGGACAGTTTTCTGAAATTCCATAATCATTACCTGACCAATTTTTGAGAAAAACTCCTGTTACATCATACCCTTCCTGTTGTAGTAGTAATGCAGCAACTGCACTGTCAACTCCACCAGATAATCCCACAAAAACTTTCTTTCCCATATGGATATTATACAGAAATGAATTACATTTGGCTCATTACAAATTCAACCTTCCTTGACCACTCGTTAGGAGTGTGGGGGTTGTATCTTGGAGCAATTTGCTTAGGTGTGATTAGACCAGATGCATGATATCTTGATAGTCCTCTTGTTACAGTGTAGATTCCTTCTTCCCAACTTGAAAAGGTGAATGCCTGCATACTTCCTCCCCAACCCCATGCATTATATGGTCTATATGCATACTTACCACCACCTGATTCTATTATTGAAATGGCAGCAACTAGTCTATAGTCCAATCCAAATTCCTGGGCTGTCTTTACTAAATACTCTGCTTTGCTAGCTAGTGGAGCCCCTCTAGCGGCAAGATAGTTTCTAACCTTTCTCACCTTTATCTGATCCACGTCCATCAATTCCAATTTGGCAGAAATAGCCTGGTATTCTAACTCCTCATGTCCTGAAATTGATTGAGTGCCAAGTATATCTCCTTCATCAGCATATACTGCACCTATATATTCAGTATCTAAGAAGAAGAATACTTTCTCCTGAGTTTTAATTAAAAACCCAGAACTTAGGATTATAGTGAAGAGGTATAGCAAGAGGTTATTCAGTTTTGACGAATATCTTTTCTTCATATAGTATTATTAGAAGTGTGGTATTATACCATATTGAGAGTTATTAACATGTAAAGAGGGAATAAAATGATATTAGATATTATTAATTGGTTGGTGAATATTATTGACAGCATAGGGTATGTAGGGGTTTTCATAGCAATGTTCATAGAAAGTTTTTTTGCACCTATTCCTAGTGAATTGATACTCCCATTTGCAGGCTTTCTAAGTATTCAAGGTGAGATGAATATTGTAATAGTGATACTTGTTGCTGGATTGGCCAGCGCCTTAGGGTCACTACCTTTCTACCTTATTGGATACTGGGGAAATGAGATTGTGTTGGATAGATTCCTTAAGAGATATGGGAAATATTTTTTTATATCCAATTCCGACATTGAAAAAGGCATGGAAATATTCGATAAATATGGGAATATTGTGGTATTGCTAGGTAGGTTAATCCCAATTATTCGAACCGTCATATCATTTCCTGCCGGTTTGGCAAAGATGAACTTCCTAACCTTTATTGCCTACACTTTAGTTGGATCCACTGCTTGGAGCGCGGTATTAGCGCTCTCCGGTTATTTCCTAGGGGCTAAGTGGGAAATAGTTAACGTTTGGATTGAACAGTATCAGAATATAATCATAGTTGTAGGTGTGATTGCAGTACTAGCGTTCCTATTAAGAAAGTTGTATTTAAGTAGAGTTGCTCCAGCTAAAGCGTAGTTAGGAGTGATTTTCCACTCATCTCAGAGGGTAGGGGGATTCCCATTAAATCGAGTACTGTTGGTGCAATATCCTTAAGTGCTCCGTATGGAAGCTTTCGTGGTGGCCTACCTGGGTCAACAATTATAATTGGGACGGGATTGAATGAATGCTCTGTATCTATCTCTCCTGTGGTTAAATTAACAACTTCCTCTACATTTCCATGGTCAGATGTAATTATTACACTCCCTCCCTTAGCGGTGAATCTCTTCACTAATTCATTTACACAGTGGTCTACTACCTGCATAGCCTTTATAGATGCGTTGATATTGCCTGTATGACCAACCATGTCTCCATTTGGAATGTTAAGTACGATGAAATCGTATATATCTGTAGATATACGGTATTTCAAAATATCTAGAATCTCCATTGCACTCATCTCAGGCTTAAGGTCATATGTTGAAACGTTTGCTGAAGGCACCTCAATTCTATCCTCTCCTTGGTATTTGATTGGAAGTCCACCGTTAAAGAAATATGTTACGTGAGGGAATTTCTCAGTCTCAGATATTCTTAATTGACGAAGGTTATGGTTTGAAAGAACTTTACCGAGAGGTTGTGTAATATGTTCTCTAGGGAAAAGTACATTTCGTGGAAAGCCCTTTCTATATTCAACCATAGACGCAAAGAAAAGGTTTGTTGGGAGTATTCGGTTGAAGTATGTGAATTCCTGGTGCGTAAATGCAAGAGAAAGCTGAACCGCTCTATCAGCTCTATAGTTCATAAATATCACTGCATCATTTGCCTCTACCTTCGTTGGTGAGTTGCCTTGTGCGATGATACTTGGAGGTATGAACTCATCTGTGATTCCTTTAACATAGTTCTTATCAAAAACCTCTGACCACTGTGAGTACCTTTCACCGACCCCTTGAGTTATTAGGTTGTATGCTGCCTCTGTTTTATTCCAACGCATACTTCTATCCATTGCAATTGACCTTCCAACGATTGTGGCTATCCTTCCAATACCATACTTATCTATTATATTCTGCATCATAGCGAAGTATTTCCGTCCATGGTCAGGCGGTGTATCCCTTCCGTCCGTAAATCCATGTATAAGTACTTCATGAGGGAAGTTGTTGCTTGCTAGGAATTCAAGCACAGCGGTGAAGTGGTTGATATGTGAGTGTACCGATCCATCGCTCAAACAACCCATGAGATGAATGTTACTTCTATGCTTAATTGCGTGTCTCAATGTCTCCCAAAGCGCCCCGTTGTTACCGAAGGATCCATTCTCGATAGCTTTATTAATTCGGGGAAGAGTTTGTGTTACGACTGATCCTGCTCCTATATTTAAATGTCCAACCTCACTGTTACCTTTGGTCTTTTGAGGAAGCCCTACGGCCTCTGAGCACGCCAGAAGGTATGTGTGGGGGAAGGTATCCCAGAGTTGAATTAGATTTCGAGGGTTTGCTAATGCCACAGCATTTCCTTTGTTCTGGGGGGCAACCCCTACGCCGTCCATTATTATTAGCAGTACTTTCTTCTTCATTGGCAGTTGTATATATCTAAAAATATAACATAAACTATGGAATAATTTAACCTTATGTCATATAATAGGGGAATTGGTTACACAGATTAATGATTTCTGATATAATCGGCAGACTTATATAATAACAAACAAAAATGAACACAGATATATTAAAGAAGATTGAAGAGAAGCAGATGAAGAAGAGACCTGAGGTTAAGGTTGGCGATACTGTAAAACTTCACTTGAAAATTAAGGAAGGAAACAAGGAAAGAGTACAGGTATTTGAGGGTTTGGTAATTGCACTAAAAGGTTCAGGGCTTGGAGCAACTGTTACAGTTAGAAAGATCTCTTCTGGTATATCTGTAGAAAGAATTATGCCTTTGCACTCACCACTTTTAGAAAAGATTGAGGTTGTACAGCGAGGAAAGGTAAGACAGAGCAAACTATATTATGTAAGAGAAAAGATTGGTAAGAGAGCATTGAAGGTAAGTAATCTTAAAGATGTATACCTTACCGACGAAGTAGAAGCACCTGTTGTTGAAGCTGAAGCTACAGAAGAACCTGTATCAGCATAAGCTATTTGAAACGCGAGAGTAGTTCAATTGGTTAGAATATCTGTTTTCCAAACAGAGGGTTGCGGGTTCGAGTCCCGTCTCTCGCTCCATTTTCAAATATATAGCTAGGTATTAACATTTCCCCCTATTCTTGGTAGAATAAAGTATATTATTAATATCTATACTATGCCTCAAATAATACCAGGTAACACAAATCCACCAACACCTGTTCCAAGTCCTCCAAGTTGGGGTGGGGATAATTCTAACAATGCTAACCCTTGGGGTTGGAATCAACCTGGACAAACGCAAGGTCAAGAGAAGCGTTTAACACCACAAGAAAGAGTTGAGATGATTGAAAAGGTATATCAGGAGATATTAAACAGAAAGCCAGATACTAGGGATATCAACTACTACAAGTACTCTACGCTATCAGAAGAAGAGATAAGAAAACAACTAATAACGGGTAAGGAGCATAAACAGTTACTGGATGATGGAAAGGATTATAAAAAGATGAAGGACAGGGCTATGCAAGCTGAAACCAGAGTAAATATGCTTGAATCTCAAATCAAGGATCAAGTTGAGGAGTTTCGTCACCTTACAGAACTATTAACCGAGAAGAATCAATATATACAGCAACTGAGGCAGAAGCTTAATAATCCATATAATTTAGTTGATAATAGACCTGCAGTTGTAGCTCCAGTAGTAGAACCAGTAATTGCATCTTCTGTAGGAAATCAAGTATATGCACAACCAGTTGAGAGTAGCATTCCGAAGGTACAACACTCTGCCAAAACTAGAATTCTAGATATAATTAAAAACATAATCCCAGATTAATGAGTATTAAATTTGTAGCGGAAAGAATTAAAAAGGCTAGAGAGGAGAGGGGAATTTCCCAGAAAAAACTTGGGATGATATTGGGACTTTCGGACAAGGCAATTAGTGCATATGAAGCTGGAAGAACTTACCCACCTTTGGATACATTATTTAAGCTCTCAAAAGAGCTCTCAAAGCCTGTTACATACTTTTTGGAAGAGAATGGAGGTAAGGCGACTGTGGTAGATTCGTTGGCCAAGATATCTGAAAAAATGGCTTCTATCTCATTGGAAATAGAGAAGCTAAGTAAGAATATTAAGTCTTAGGTATCAAGTTTGTTTTATACTCTTTTTCAACTCCTTCTAGGTATAACTTCTCCAGTTGAACAAGTCTATTAAAAGATGTTTTAAGCTCTCTCTGTAGTGTTTTTATCTTCTCACTACTAGGTTTATTATGAATGTTATAGACTATATCCCAATAATTATAGTACTCCCTCCAGTATTCAGAGAAGCCTGTTATATTTTTATCTATATACTGTTCTAGAGACTTCGCTGTATTTCTACATTCCGTAATTTCAGCTTTTATCTTTACATCAGTTGCTTTTAAAGGTATTTCATCAAAACACTTCTTGACGTTGCTGGCATCGGATATAAGTTGGTAGTATCCTTCTAGTGAGCTTACAAACCCATTATAGCTTAGATGTAATGAAACTCTCTCTCTTGCCATTTCTCTCTCTCTTTCATCAAATGATTTGATATCATATGTTAAGATTAGTATTTCATTGGATATGTATTGTAGTTCGGTGTTTATAATGCTGAAGAGACCCAACTGTTCCATATATGTACTGTGTGCAGTTTGAGGTGAGTATATACTCAATTTCATAACTGCCTCCTTCACAGCATTAAACTCAGATATTTCATGATTATACCTTTCAATATACTGATTTCTTTTACTATTAAGTAACTCCTCTTCTTTTTGGCTCTTAGTCGTAATATAGGAGGTTATTGTGAGCGCTACGATAGTCAAAACAAGGAACCCTATTATTATAGGGAGTAGGGGTTTTACTACCTTATTGAACTTTATTCTGGTGGAGTTAGCCATACCAATAACTTTTTATATGCAAATTTCAGTGCAAAGTATAACCCGGCGAGTAATCCCGCATAGAATAGTGCGATGATTAAACCTCTTGTTAACACCGCTCCTGAGTATCCTGGGGTTTGTGGATCTGTTACTAAATCCTCATCAAACCGAACAGTAATTGAATCTGAGGATGTGTAATTTGTATCAACCTCCCAGTCAATGATGTTGCCTGCTATGTTATATGTACCATCTATAGATGGTGTTACATATGCTTTATATGCATACGTATCTCCTTTTTTGGTTGATATGAATTGTGGGTGTCTCTTCTTAAGCTTTAATCCATCTGGTACGTCCCATGATATCTCAACTCGTTTAGCAGTTACATTTGATCTAAACTTTATATTGATTGGTACTGCCTTTGTCCATGGAGATTGTGTTCCTAACGACATCTCTATATCGAAGTAGTCACCTGATATCACGGGTTTCTCCTCTGCAAATAGTGTGTTAGGAGTGATTATCAATACAGAGAGGATTAAAACGAAAGCAAGCTTGATTAGTTTGTTCATCCTAATATCTGTGTAATCAATTTATAATATACCTCGTACGCAAGTTTAGTTTCTTCTTTTGTAACCTCTACATTCTCATGCACAATTCTATTTCTCAATTTGTGATAATACCATATATCTTCATATAATGATTGTTTGACCCGCTTTCGAATTAATTTCAGGTTCTCACCAATCATAAGCTTATTGCTATTTTTATATTGAAGAACCTTCGAGAGTAGGCTGTCTAATCTCACGATACTATCTCTATTTGCGGAGTTTATCTCGAGTCCAATATTTCCCTTAATATCTTTTAGCTGTCTGTATATATCATTTCTACGTCTTTGCGAAACCTTTCTGCTTCCAAAACTAGCAAAAACAAAAAGAAGTATGATTAGGAGAATTATTACGGATGTTATATATAATGGGTTATCCATTTTTCTTAATCTTTTTAATTATATACCCAATCAGACTGTACAATACCATGAATATTATAAATGAAATTAAGATACTTTTTAATTCGTTTATTTCAGATGTTTGAATACCACCCTCTATTTTAGTTATTTTTTTGAAAACATTACCCTCTATATCGCTAAATGTAGATATAACCCGGCTGTCGCTATCTATATTGGTTTTGGGGAAAACAACCGAGAACTCTCGACTTTCACCAGGGATGATATTGTACGAAGTCCATAAGTTTTCAGCTTTAATTAAATCTTTTTCCTTCAGAATGGATAAGTTTTGTAGCTGAAGTATTCTATTCCCTTGATTAGAGACTGTTAGTACCCCTTTAATATATTTATCACTTGTTTTTGTAAGTCTGAATGAAGTTTCGGTTGTAGTGAAACTTGTAACTGAATTGTATGCAGGATTAATTCTAAACTCCTCTGGTGAAAAGCGCGATATTTGAGGAAGGATTGAACTTTTGGACCTAGATACTAGTGCTATGTGGTCGTAATTTGTAGCAAGATATCTGCTTGGGAAGTAGTCCTCGAGAGCAGGGTCTAGCAGAATCCAACGGTTTTCATCAATATTCCAATACTCAACCCACGAGTGGAAAAATCCGTCTTCTTGATATGAATTCAATGGAGTAATGTATCCCAATACCATTCTACTTGGTACTCCTGCTTCCCTGAGTATTGCAATTAAAAAATCAGTATAATCATCGGGGTTTGCCCCATCGGATAGGATTCTTGAGATATTTCCCATCCCAAGTCTAACCTCGGATTTTATCTCTCCACTTCCCAGTGGTAGTGGGTTAAGTCGATCTAAAGTATATCTATATAGTGACGTTACAAACTCCTTGCGTTGTTTGGCATCTGTAATTTGGTCGATTGTCGCAGGAAAAGAATTATTTCTAAGGTACACAGAAAGTCTCTTCATCTCGTCAGAGCTTGGAAACTGCCAATAGTTATCCAGGGTTAAGTAGTTTTCAAACGTTAAGGGTAGTTTGTGCTCTTTCTCATCAAAGTATATATACCCTTCCGCTTCAATATTAATCGTCTCTTCCGGATTTAAAAGGTATGAGATATTAATATTAGATTCACTGTCAAACTCTATATCGAATGGGGTGGGTTTAATCTTTTCGTATAGCACGTGCTGTCCATCTCCTTCTCTTGGAATTGATATTTTGTAAATAGATGGTTTATCTGTGCTGTTGGTAATTTCCCTACTTATCTCAATTTTATATCCAATCTTCTCTCCAATAAGGATGGCAATAGCAGGGTTTGAGATATCCTTAGGGAATTTGAGACCAATAGTTATATTTGATCCTTCCTCTTTAACAACTTCATAATCTACTGACCCCCAAATCACTTTCCCAAACTTACTCGGAAATGTAATCTTCACATCCTCAGTCACGAAACTTGGTATAGGAGGGATTAGTATGTAGTAGTTAACTCCAGAGGTGTTAACATATGCTTTCATTACAATATTTGCAATGATTTCAGTTGATCCATTCTGGGGAACTATTAAGTTTGGCAGTTCAAGTGTGATTTTAAGTCCTCCAGTTTCAGACTTTTGGTTGTATTTATAAGGTGTGTCACCTATAGATATGATCAAACTATCGTACTTTTCAAATGGTATAAAGAAAGAAAAATTTGTTATTACAGACGGAGTACTAGTCTTGTTATTGAGTTTGAAATTATACCTAGCATATAGGTCTCCATTATTATTTACTTCAAAATATGATGAAGATGTTTTTAAGAGGTTGGGTGATGCCAAAACTTTTTGAGGTGTACTGAAGGAAAGTGACGCAAAAAAAAGAACGCTACAAGCTAACAGAGTCTTCTTTAAATAGCCATTCAAATTTTTCATACTTTCTTAGTATTTGCTTAATGATTGGGGTTTTAAGCGTAATCCCTAGTTTCATCAGTACTTCATCCCACTTTACTTTTCTAGGATCGGAGACCATTTTATATCCTGGGTTCCGTACAGTCTCCTGTTTTGCGTTCTTCCTTATTACATAATAGGCCATACCATTCATATCATCAAGCTCATCGATTTCATCCGATTTAGAGAATGAAATCTCACTTACAACAAGCATAGAGGATCTGGTATTTGTAATAGAGTATGCATAGTCAGCAGGAATAATAACCTTTGTATCCTTTTTCAGGTTCGAAATGATAATATCTCCTTCGAACTTCTTCTCAAAGTTTTGTAGGATTATGATTCCGGCTCCACTCACAACTTCTAATATCTTAGGGTAGCTTGTAGTTCGAACTCCACGTGTTTTCACATACTCAATCCCCGCGAGGTTTGATTGAATTGTTATCAGGTTAACTTTGATATTCTTAGATTTGTAGATTCCATCTTTATCGAAGTTATAATATTTGGTATAGAAAACTTCTGGACATGTAATTTCGCTATTGAGGAGTTGATCCTTCATATCTTTTATCTCGAATGACGCTGAGTTTGAATATTGCAACTCAGATTCAACAACAATTCCATCTTCAATGATAACTGAAAATCCGAGTGTTTTCTTTAGATCTAACTTTGACATGATTACATTATACCACGTGGCTCCTAATCTCTAGAAAATGCTTTGATAAGCTCAATAACTACATATCCTACTACCATATAGAAGGCTAGAGCTACTAAAGAATTTAAATCAAGTTTAACCCCAAAAAGCTCTAGAGTTGAAGAAGTGATTCCATAGAAAGGTTTTACAAAGGGCTCACTATATTCATAAACCCAATTAACTAATGAGTTGCTTTTATTTGCATTAATAAATAGTAGTATAAACCTAATACCAATTAACGCCTCAATAAAAGTAATTGCTGTGTAAAGTAATCTTAATAGTAGTTTTATCATAGTAATATATTAATGTAATTAATAAATAGTTTCAAGATTATCAACATAGTATTGAAGCTCATTCATAAATTGTGTCACACCATTTGCCCAAGCGTGTGCTGGGTTTCTACCACATGGAGGACAGTAGACAGGCTCAATATCAAATGGAGTTAGTGTAATACCGTAACCCAATGCCAAGCGTCTGGTAACTGTCTCTATTCCATCAGCCCATGTTGGGAATATACTGTATGCCCCACCTGGCCCTCCTCTCCAACCCCAGCCATTATTGGAACGATAGGGTATTAAGTTTCCAAATGCGGATTCTACACCAGATATTGACGCCACCAATCTCCAGTCAAGACCATATTTATCAGCTTCCTTTACAAATACATCTGCATATATGTACATAGGAGAGTACCTATCTATCAAGTACTGTCGCATAGCTAAAATACGAGGATCTGTAGTTGTAATACTTGTCTCGCCTGCTGCTGCACCCAATATATTACCGTTGACTAAGAAAAAGGAGTCCGCGCTTGTAATGTACAAACTATTAGACTCCACAGGGGTCAATCTGTTAATCTCAAAGGTAGAACCTCTCTCAACATTCTGTGAAATTGAGACAGCGAGATCGGATCCAAATGCGAAATGGAATACCGCAAATGCTACAATGAAAAAGATTAATTTTATAGGCTTAGATAAAACTCTATCCATAAAAGATGCTAATATTTTAAAAGAGAAATAGGTTTTATAATAAATCCCTATAATTAAGTATAATATAATTAAAATAACATATACCTGCAAATATAAAAAGAAATGAACTTCACACATCTACATCTACACTCTGAATACTCGCTACTAGATGGGGTAAGTCGACTCCCTGATTTGGCCTTAAAACTTCAGGAATTTAAAATGACTGCTTGTGCATTAACCGACCACGGAAATATGTACGGAGCGTTTAAGTTCTATAACGAAATGAAGCACTCTGATATTAAGCCAATTATTGGATGCGAGATCTACATCTCCCCACGCACACGTTTTGATAAGGAGGCAGGTATAGATAATAAGTACTACCATATGACCGTGTTAGCAATGAACCTACAAGGGTATAAGAACCTCGTTAAACTTGTTTCAATCGGTTACATGGAAGGCTTCTACTATAAACCTAGAGTAGACTGGGAGGTATTAGAGAAGTACAACGAAGGGCTGATTGTGCTTTCAGGGTGTTTGAGTGGTGTGCTTTCCAAGCATATAAAGGTAGGTGAGCATAGCAAAGCTATTGAGAATGCCAAAAGATATTCAGAACTTTTCAAGAATCGTTTCTTTATCGAGATACAACGAAACGGAATAGATGAACAAGTAGAAGTGAATAATAAATTGCTTGAAATTGCAAAAGATTTAAAACTTCCCATAGTTGCAACTTGTGATGTTCATTACATAAATAAAGATGACTACCAAGTGCAGGAGATAGTATGGGCAATTGCCGATGGCAAAACACTTGAGGACCCAACTCGCAGAGTCGCCACTTCCAACGAATTCTACCTTAAAAGTAGTGAAGAGATGGTTGAACTGTTCAAGGATCTCCCAGAAGCAATTGAAAACACTCAAAAAATAGCTGATATGGTAGAGGATTACTCTCTTACATTTGGGCGTGTTGAACCTCATTATTTAGACCTTCCAGAGGGTTCTAATCCTAAAGATTACCTTCGAGAGCTAGTATACGAAGGCGCTAAACGAAAGTATAAAGAGGTAACGAAAGAGATCTCTGACCGTATAGACTATGAACTCGGAATTATCAGCGATAAAGGATATAACGACTACTTCCTAGTGGTTTATGACTTTGTAAACTTCTGTGTACGTAATGACATTATGGTTGGTGCAAGAGGTTCTGCAGTTGGTACAGTGGTTGGATACTGTTTGGATATTGCGGGTGTTGATCCAATAACGTGGGAGTTATACTTCGAGAGATTCCTAAATCCAGGTAGAGATTCACCTCCCGATATTGACTTGGATATTTCCGACCAAAGAAGAGGTGAGGTAATCAAGTATGCACAAGAGAAATACGGAGACGCAAATGTAAAGCAGATTATAACCTTCAGTAAGCTCCAAACTAGACAGGCAATTAGAGATGTTTCTAGGGTAATGGGTATCGATTTACAGACCGCAGATAAGCTTTCAAAGCTTGTAAAGGTAGAGTTCGGTAAAGCCAAGTCAATTGACTATATGATCGAAAATGACGTTGAGTTTGCCCAAGTCATTAATTCTTCAGAGCGACTTCAGGAGATGAGCAGGATAGCTAAAAAGATCGCAGGATTGGCTCGAGGAGTTTCTACACATGCCTGTGGGGTAATAGTCGCACCTGCACCCGTAGACGACTTTGTACCGGTACAGAAGGATTCTAAGAATGAAGGTGTTGGCATGTCCCAGTTTGAAATGATGGACATAGAATATGTAGGACTATTGAAGCTCGATTTCCTAGGTTTAAAGAACCTAAATATAATTGATAACGCTGTCCATAAAATAAAGAAAGGAAAGGATAAGGACTTCAACCTACTCGATATTGATGTGAACGATCAAAAGGTATATCAAATGCTAAGAGATGGACATACCATGGGTGTCTTTCAGCTAGAAAGTGAAGGTATGACGAAGGCATTGATAACAATTATGCCAGAGACACCTGAAGACCTTTGTTATATTCTCGCAGCATATCGCCCTGGCCCTATCGAATTTATTCCTGAGTATGCCGCGGTTAAGAAAGGTGAGAAAGAACCTCACTACATCTTGGAGGACCTAAAACCCATTCTCTCCGTTACCAACGGAGTAATAACGTACCAGGAGCAGGTTATGAAAATCGCTACTGATCTTGCAGGATATACACTCTCTGATGCAGACAATTTAAGGCGAGCTATGGGTAAGAAGAAGATGGAGATCATGGAGGCAGAAAAGCCTAAGTTCATTTCAGGAGGAGAGGAAAGGGGATATCCAAAAGAAAGTATGGAAGAGATATGGGAGCTCCTTCTTAAATTCGCAAACTACGGATTCAACAAATCACATGCCGCCGCCTATGCAATGGTCTCATACTACACTGCATATCTTAAATACCACTACCCACTTGAATATATGGCAGCACTTCTTGAAGCAGACCTTGAAAACTTTAATAGAATATCTCTTGATATACAGGAATGCACCAGACTTGGGATTGAAGTTGTACAACCAAATATAAATAAAAGTGGAGTATATTTCACCGTTGAAGAAGGCACACTAAAGAAGATTAGGTTTGGTTTAGGAGCTATAAAAAATGTCGGCCATGACATCGTGGTTCAAATTGTAAAAGAAAGAGAGAAGAATGGCGAATACCGATCTCTTGATGACTTCATTTTGAGAAATATTAAGGGTAAGTTGCAGGTTAGGGTTGTAGAGTATCTAATTATGGCTGGAGCTATGGATATATGGGGAGATAGAAGAGCCCTCCTTACAATTCTTCCTGGGATATTTGAGAGATTTAAAAAACAGAAACAATCTGAGGAACATGGTCAGATAGATTTTTTCAACACACCTGGGGGATTAGAGGAGAACGCAGATTTAATTACCACGAAAGTGCCTGATGAAATTAAGTGCCCCATGAGAGAGGTGCTACAGTGGGAGAAAGATCTGCTTGGATTATACTTTTCCAGTCACCCACTAGATGACCTACAAGAATTCTTTGCACAGAAGAACGTTGTATCTGTTCAGTCCATACAAACATTACGTGCAGGTAAACTAATTGTACTCGGTGTTCTCTTTACAAAGGTACGTAGAATTTCCACAAAGAAGGGTGATATGATGGCATTTCTAACGGTAGAGGATAAATCCGGGGCAATAGATGCGGTAGTATTTCCCAAATTATATGATGAGATGAAAGATATGTTTGAGGCCAATACTCCAATTTTAATGGCAGCCAGAGTATCAGAAAGAGAAGGTGCAAAAAGTGTAATTATTGAGAAGGCTAAGCACGTGGATCAAGATAAATTCGCCTCAAACTTTAAAGGTGTCATTTTCAAAATAACTAAGAAACATACTAAAAAGCAGATCGAACTTCTAAAAACATACCTTAAAGATAATCCAGGTGACCTACCTGTTAAAATACTTGTCCAAGAGAAGGACCAATTAAAGACCATTGATATCAAAAATAAAATTACCCTTACGCCTGAAGGTAGGGAACTACAGCAAGCGTTCTCATAAATGAAAACAGAATTAAGAGATAAAATACAAATGATCCCCCCTGCTCCAGGAGTGTATAAATTCCTTAATGAAAGTGGAGATATAATATACATTGGGAAAGCAATCAACCTTAAGAGTCGTGTAAGTTCATACTTCACATCGAATCATGCAGACAGACCTCGAATAATACATATGGTCCCATTAGTGCATGATATTGATTACACAATTACAGATAATGAAATAGAGGCATTGGTATTAGAGTCCGCCCTCATTAAAGAACACATGCCGTTGTACAACTCAGACCTTAAGGACGATAAGAGTTATGCATGGTTGTATATAAACACCAAGGACGATTACCCAACAGTAAGAATTATAAGAACAATCAAAAAGGGTGAATATAATCGAGGAAAGCTCTTTGGCCCATATCCGAGTGGTAGATCAATCAAAAGAGTTTTCAACTATATACGTAAAATATATCCTTTCTGTACTAGCAAAGACCCTACCAAGCCTTGCTTCTATTCCAGAATTGGACTATGCCCAGGCCCAAATGCGACCAAGGAAGAATATAATGCAAATATACAAGGAATTATAGAATTCCTTAAGGGGAATAATCGTAGTCACTTGAAATATCTTGAGGCAAAAATGCTCGAATATTCCACAAATGCCGAGTATGAGAAAGCTGCAGAAATTAGAGATAAAATCGCAGATCTAAAGTATCTTGGATCTGAAATTAAATTTACATATTTCAATTCAGAAGATCAGTATATTGATGACCGTGAACAACGTGCAAAGACACAGGTGAAGAAGATTGCAACAATACTTGGATTAGATAAGCTAGATCGAATCGAATGCTACGATATATCTAACATACAAGGTAAATTGGCATACGGTTCAATGGTAGTGAGTGTCGATGGCACCCCTATGAACTCACAATATCGAATATTTAGAATAAAAACAGTATATGGACCAAACGACCCATTAATGCTAAAGGAGGTCTTAAAAAGAAGATTTGCACATATAGGTAAGGATAAAGATGAAAGCCTTACCCAAAAACCCGACATAATACTAATTGATGGAGGTAAAGCTCAACTCTCAGTTATCAAAGACGAAATACCTTCTGATGTATTCACGCTAGGAATAACAAAAGGTAGGAAGTATAGGAGAAAAGGGGGGAGGTTGAAGGATGAGTTTCTCCAATACAGCAATGACGATATAATACCCGTTAACTTAGGCAAATATACTCAAGTACTTTCAATACTACGTGATGAGGCACATAGGTTTGCAATATTACATCACAGGAAATTACGAAAGTTTGTATCAAAAAAATCTATCCTTGATAGTGTAAAAGGTTTAGGCCCTGTTTCAAAACGAAAGCTCATCAAAGAGTATGGAAGTGTCTTTGAGCTTAGAAAACTTTCACAGGAGCAACTAAATTCAATACTGAAGAATAAAACAACCGTTAATAACCTAATTGAAGCATTGCACGGTCAGAGGAATTAAAATAGAGATGTTCCTGCTGGCTCAATCCTTTCTACAATAAATTTCAGAAATGGATCACTTTCCTCTGATGAAATTAATAGGTAAACCACATTATTTCTAGGGTTTCCAACTATATATGCATCCGCAACTGCGCCATTATTAGTAATCTTTCCTGAAATCGCCTCTTGACCAGCGATGGCAGTTACAACTGTATTTATTATTGACCATGTTACCTTCTCTTTCTTGTTTATATCTTTAAGCGCGTTCTCAAGAAACCTATCGTAAGTAAACGCACCCATGTACCCCAATGGTATAATCCTAACACTCTTGTTTGACCCAATTCTCTGGAACTTAACCGCTTGAAGTTCCCCTAAATCGGTACTTGAATATGTAGCAAGGTAGTCAGAAGAGTAGCTAAGTACCCATGGGAAATCAGGTCTTAGGTCTTCATTGTTATTCTCAGTTAAAAGTAGTTGTAGCTCCACTTCCTTTTTAACTTGGGCTTCTAGACCGGTTCTAGCGTCTGATACTGTGATTGTCTGATACCATATATCGTTTAGTTTTGAGTATATACGTACCCCTAACTCTCCCTTAATCCAGTATTCACCATACTTCTGCTCTTCAGATTCCAATGGAACCGTTAGTACATACTCCCACCCATTCTTTGGCAATTCTATACTGTAGTATTCAATTACATCATCAAAAGTAGTCTTTGGATCTAGCCTGTATATAGCTTGGCCTGAACTTAGGAATTTCTTAACGTCATCATTATCTAAATTATCTTTAAATATATATTTAGACTTAGGATATTCAGGTATTGAATCAAAACCAATTACATTCACACCTGTCGATACGGTATCGCTATTAATGCTTTGACGAAGTGACGTTACATAGTTGAAGATAAGATATATAACCGATGCAAAGAGAGGAATTATTAGGATAATTACAACAAATTGAAGTAGTTTAGCCATGTAGTTGTCACCTCTAAGCCTTCTTGCAGCACTCTTTTTATATTTTGAATCTTTCTTAGTAAACTTTCTCTTTACCCTTTGGATGATTGATTCCTTCCTCTTAACATTTGTTTTCTTAGATATTGTATATTTCATATAGTTATAATTTAATAGAAAGTCTGTTATATTACAAATCTAGATAGTATAATACACAGTATTGCGGGATCGTCTAATGGTAGGACACCGGCCTTTGAAGCCGTGAATCATGGTTCGAGTCCATGTCCCGCAACCAATATATATCCAATCTAATCCCATGGAAAATTTTACTCTCCTAGTCCAGAAGTCAAAAACCATCCTAATCGCCGGTCATATGACACCTGATATTGATGCCTATGCAAGTACTATTTTAATGGGGAAGTTGATACAAGAAAACTATTCAGAAAAGACAGTTCACATGGTAATAGATTCAAAGAACAAGATGAATTTAATCTCACACCTAGAAGGATATGAGGAGATTGAATTGGGAAGTATTTTAGAGAAGCTAAAGAATTACAAACCAGATTTGTTAATCCTAGTTGATGGCTCAGACGTTTCAAGATTCTTCACAGATATTGAGGAATTTGAAAAGATAAGGGGAGGCACGAAGGTTGCAATATTTGATCACCATACACCAGTAGATGAAAATGTTGATTACTATTTATCTGAGAAAAGGTGGTCATGTGTAGATGTTATATACAATAGGTTGGTAAAGCTAGAGGGTTTTAAACCCTTTAAAGGATGGGAAGAGGTTTATCTGACAGGATTAATATCTGATTCAAGCCGTTTCTACTATTCAATGCAATACTACAGAGACACATTTGATACAGTTAGCAATCTATTGGATAAAGGGTATAGCATTCGAGATGTATCTGATTCAATAACTGGGTTCACCAGAGATGAGCTAAAGGTATTCAACCTATTTATTCAAAAAGTGAAATACAATGGTAATTATGCATTCGCCTATATAACTCAGGAAGAGTTCGAGACAGAACTCAAAGGAATAGATGTTAATATCTATAAGCGAGCAAGAAGATATTACATCGACAATATTCTAGTGAAAGTATATGACATTGATTTTTGTTACACACTTGCTCCTGATGAAACTGTAGATGATGATACTGTATATACGCTTTCCTTTAGATCTAAGCCTAATACGTATGATTGCGTAAAGCTAGTTCAAAACTTTAAAGGAGGAGGCCATATAACGGGTGCAGGTGGAACTATAGTAGCAAATAATATGGAAGATGCGATTAAGCAAGTGGAGGAGAGTATAAGTAATACAATAGAAGAGGCAGGGCTATAGCGCAATGTCAAAAACCTCTATATTATACCTTTCAAAGTCTAGATTGTAGGGTGTAGAATAACTCATATAAATTCGATATATTCAAAATATGGAAATAAAAGATAAGGTCGCTTTAATAACAGGTGGTTCAAAAGGAATTGGAAAAGCTATCGCACTGCTATTAGCAGAAACAGGAGTTAATGTAATAGTGAATTATAATGCGGATGAGGAAGGTGCAAATAATGTAGTAGATGAAGCTATTAAACTTGGTCGTGAGGGATTAAGTGTAAAGGCTGACATCTCCGATGAATCACAGGTGAAAATGATGTATAAAGAAATCTTGGAGAAATTTCCAGAGGGCATTGATATCTTAATTAATAATGCTGCGATTTTTGATAGCTCTGACGGTCCTAAATCAAGCGAAGCTTTTAAGAATATATTCGATACAAACTTCCTTGGACAAGTTTATGTTACGAACGAATTTCTTGAAATGAAAAAAGAGGGGAAAATCGTATTCATTTCCTCCATACATGGAAGAATTGGGTCTGGTAGGCCTTCAGCAATTGCATATTCTGCTCTCAAAGCCGCCTTAGATTCATATATGAAAAACCTCGCTAAAGCAGTTGCACCTCAAATACTGGTAAATTCAGTTGCACCTGGAAGAACAATTACACCTATGTGGGGTGAAATGGAACAAACTGAAATAGATGAACTTGCTCAAGATCATTTAACTAATAAATGGATTCAACCCGATGAGATTGCAGATGCAGTATTATTTATACTAAGGAATGATTCAATCTGCGGTGAAATTTTAACAATCGATGCTGGAATGAGTTTAAAAACACTAGGGTAGTATTATTGTGTAAAGTCCACTATACACAAACTCTATAAAATCAAGTATATTTGGTATATGAAAAACATAGTAAAGAATATTCTTAAAAAGCTTCTCTTCAAAGGCTTCTTTGAAATTGAACTTACAAATACAGAGAAAAACACCGCTGAGGAATCACTCTCAGATAAGTATGTTAATGGTTTAATGACTAGTGCTATGCTAGGAATTCTATCTATACCTGCCATACTATTTTTAGACGTCTCTTTGCTCGTAAGCGTACTTATACCTATAACTATGGTATCTGGTACTGCATGGTTTGCTGTATCTCTCGTAAATATAAAAAGGAAATTCGAAAACTTCGGGAATGATTTAACTAAGGATCTCTATAGGAGTTTCTGTACATCATTGGTACTACTATCATTAATTGCGCTAGCTTCACTAAATAGTACGGCATTAAAGCCTCTTATAGAATTAGGGCAGTCTAGTACCATTGTAATCGCACTATCTGGTGTTATAGGTACTCTCGTTGTATTAAAAATGATCTATGATGTATTTTCAGGTGCTACAAAGTATGACATGAACGATTCTATGCTAACAGGACAGAATGAATCAGCAGAAAGATACTTTAGAAAATCTCTTTCTCTGCTAAACTCATGTGCCACAAATCTTAGATTAGGCGGCCAAGATATTGGAGTTACTGCATATTACTTCTCTCTAGCATTTTATGAGGTATTTAGCTATATCAAAACTATAAAAGGTGAGGATACCGATATAGATGAAGCACTCGTAAAAGCAGAAAGTCTTAAACTGAACCCTCCAACTTCTCAAGATCAACTAGTTAGCAACACAACCACATTCATAGAACTATTTGTAGATAAAGTTTCAAACATACAAGAAAAATCTGTCGCGAAAAGTATTAAGAGTATCAAAAATGAAATAGTCGCAGTTAAGAACAACGGTACTTCACTTGCATTGTTCAACCTAAGGCTCTCTACGATACTGGATGAAGTTGAAGATCTATTAGTATCACAAGGAGAAGCCTTGTTTATAAAGAGAACAGAGATTGAAAGACGGTTCCTAATATCTAAAGACATAGATTTAGGCAACTCTGTTCCCATAGAGATTAAGCAGGGATATATCGAAATCACCTCCGATACGGAGGAAAGAGTCAGGTCTATGAATACAGAATACTACCACACTATTAAGAAAACGCTACCATCAGGATATAGAGAGGAAACAGAAAAGAGAATATCCGCAGAGGAATTTAATACTTTATGGCAAAAAACTGAGGGACATAGACTTGTTAAAACTCGATATAAACTACCATTGGGTGATTACACAGCTGAAGTTGATATATTTGGGGAAAATAACACAGGATTGAAAATCGTAGAGGTTGAATTTCCAAGTGAGAATGAGGCAAATCGCTTTGTACTACCTGATTGGTTTGGAGAAGAGGTTACATTTAATAAGCCATATAAGAATCAGAGTTTAGCAAGATAATTATGGAGATCCTAAGTTTAGTTAAGGGTATCCTCACAAACAATAATATAAGGTATAAAGATGTTACACCTGTAACAGGTGGATTTAATAATAAAGTATTGAATGTCGATAATAAATATATTCTAAAAATTGGCAACTCAGAGGAATCCTTAAATATATTTAGAAACGAGGAAGAACTATTTATTAAAATAGGGAAGTCTGCAAATGTACCTGAAATTCTCCATGTCGGAAGTTATGAAAACTATGCATACCAGATACAAGTATATATTGAAGGTGAAAAGATATTTAATAAATGGAGTAGAATTGAGAATCAGAGAAAAATAAGAATAATTGATAGTCTAGCAATTCAACTTAAGGGATTACATGGACACAATCTTTCTAATAGCTTTGGTCGATGGTCTGAAGTCGATCTTGTGAGTAATACTTGGAGAGAATATATAACTAAACTCTTTAATACCTCAATAAAGTATGTTCAAGACTCCAATTCAGGAATCGGGGCAAGTATAATAGACTCATGGGTTTCATTCTTTGAAGCAAATATCGATTTACTCGTAGATAGTCAAAAATCCACACTTCACGGCGACGTATGGTTCGAGAATATTATAGTGGATAAAAACGATAATGTGACATTAATAGATTTCGAATACATATTAACTGCCCCTATTGAATTTGAATTAGTAATACCTGAACTAATATCTATGTATCCTAATCTTGTATCTTCACAACATTATAAGACTGGTGACTTTTCTGATTTTGTACCACTATTATTACAATCATATCCAGACCTAATGAAGATTGCTAACCTACGAGAAAAAGTTGACCTGTACCAGTTCGTATATAATCTCTATAAGTATAGGCTAAGAAGAGAATGGGAATTGAGAAATGACCCTACGTCAATTAAGTTTCCAGATTATCTACTAGCTAGAACTTACAATTTTATAATGAAAGAGGGTGTGAGAATGTTTTAGGTATAGCTAATATTACTCATATCTATTACAAACTAGATATACATATTTCTTCAACCTTGATATGCAATAATTCAAAAAAATGATACTATTACCAATATGAAAACTAAGAAGGTAAAAAGAAATATTCAAAAACTACTACTAACGATTATAGCTTCGATATTAGTACTAACAGGAACCTTCCTGTACTTCAAAGACCTCATATTTGTAAACGCAAGAGACGTAAAAATTTCAAACCTCACCTCAACCTCTGCTACTATAACGTGGGTTACAGATAAAAAGACCCCTGGTATGTTACTCATGAATGAAGGTTCTAAGTTTTCCAATTCTATGCTTGATCTTTTCACAAGTGAAAAAGTCTACGACCAGAGAGATATACATACAAAAGCTACACGACAAGCTATTGATGGCAAAAGGAGATACACCCACTATGTCACAATCGCTGATCTAAAACCCAACGATAAATATACATTCAAAATTTCAAATGGAATTAGAATATGGGATATAAATGATGTAGATCAGAACGCTGAGTGGTACTCTGTTGAGAATATGTCAGACTTCTCATTCAATACCCAAGATTTAGATAACGGTAATTTCTCGCTACCACAAACACTTTCTGGAGACCTACTCGATCAGGAAGCCTCCCCATACTCTGATGGTATTATATTTGTAAAAGTATACCCAGTGAAAAGTGACGGGAAAATCGATGAGGAGAAGGGAAGTCAAATTATTTCCTCCTATGTAGACAAATCAGGAGGATGGATTCTCGACTACTCGTTGGCGACGTCAACTCTTGAAAGTAATCTCAACGAAGCATATATTTTCGCACACATAGAGAATAAATCAGATATTCCAGGACAATTTGAGAAGGTAGCGGAAGGTAATACCGAAGTGAAACTATTTAAATACGATAGAATGCAATCACTTAAGGAGAACTTCATACCTCAGTTTGCAAGTAAAGTGCAGGCAGCTGGAAGATCTATGTGTTGCGCCCTAATTGTGTCGGGTAGAGAAAATGTATACTTTGATTATGAAAACGATTCAACCTGCGATTCTTGTGGAGCATGCTTCCCAGTTGGAAAACCTGTGGCAGGTGGGACAATCAAAGAGGTTGGTGAGGTACAGGTATCGGGTAGTAATGACTCGGAAAGGAGAAATAGTTGTGAAAGTATGACTAGATTGGCGAGTGAAGGACTCCCAAGTGGATCATCATCAGGTGGATCTGGCAATTTTGCAGGGACTTGCAATGCAAGCCTAAAGGATTCTGAGTTCGAGTTAAAGGAGATTGATCGTGAAAGGTTCATTTCATATGCAAACAGACTGGCTGGCGATGGCAGTCAAGCAGCTGAGTGCTATAATTATGTGGTATGTAAAGCACGTCAAAATGGAATAAATCCTGCTATGATGCTCAATATTTGGGTGCATGAATCTGCAGCTAGTAACTATAAACGATTCCCAGGAGTTGAGGATATGGGCATACACTGCTATGGTGGTGCAGGTAACTATCCAGCATACCCTTGTAATCAAACCCCTAAGGAAGATATTAAAGCACAGACAGAAATGTTTGGACTCCTTCCTCATACCAAATGTCTAAATGGTGGTTTTGACATAATCAAATGGTCTACAGGATTCTGGACAGGTAATTGTACCGATACTTCATATGGTGAAAGATACTATACTGACCTTAAGCTTCAATGGAGTTCATATGGTATAGGGAGTTTTCCTAATTGGATGAAAAATCCAAGTACCGCGAAACCAAATCTAGACTGTGATACTGATGGGGCTACTTCTCCTGAATCCCCAACAAATGGTTCAGGATCTGGTTCAAGCTCAGGTGGAAGTACATCTAACCCACAGCCAACAACTCCAACCCCAACAAGCGATACCCCACGTGAAATGTGTTGTGCTGTAATACTTGAAGGTCAAAACAAATTTATGAGTAAGCTAACAACTGCAAAAAGTTGTGCATCTGCTTTTCAAGTAGGTACAGAGGTTCAAATTGGTACTACCACTGGAAAAGTTCAGTTTGGAGCAGAAATCAACTATGAAAAAACTTCACAAGTTCAACCACTATGTTGCGCAATTAAATATGAGGGCAGAGACAATCTATATTTCGACTATGAAAATAAGGGTGCGTGTAATAAGTGTGGTGAGTGTTTCCCTGTTGGGAGTTCAAATGGTGGAGCGAAAGTACTTGCCGTTGGAAGTGAACCTGTGAGGGGTGCTAATGATGCTGAGATGCGTGCAAATTGTGAGGCTACGGTAAGGTCTGCAAGCGCAGGAGTACCTGCTGATACACCTAGAGATAGTTCCGGTGCTAATAATTGTAATGGTGGTGTATATAACATAGTTTGTGAAAATGGACTACCATCGCCAGATGGGAGGAAGTCCTCATCACAGTACGGCACAAATACTAGATGTATAAATCCTAACGACATTCCTAAAGATGATGGGATAATTAATGTTCCAATCACAAAAGAGAATTCGACAATATTTTCACAGTTGGCTACAACAATTCACGCCGCTGAGGCAAGCAAGGTGAAAGAAGTAAGTGGAAGCATAGTTAAGTTCACTGAGGATGGTATATATAACATTCAAATAGGGGACTACAAAGTTTCTAACGTACCAATAAACTCAGATGCCAGATATAGATTCTTTGATGATGTAAATGGGGCAAGAGGTTTTCAATCAGACAAGGACAAAGCAGTCTCTCCTAAAGATAAGAATGGCATTAAAGCTGTAAAAATTGAAAGTGCATATAGATTGGAACTAAACTCAGGGTACAATTTCATTTCCACAAACTATAAGAGAGAGCCGGGATCTATCGTAGTATCACCTAACAATCCAAACGATATAACATCTGAAGCACTCTTGAATATTGGAAACATCGATGAAATACGTCTTACATACATAACCACATATGAGGGTGGTAAATGGGTAAACGGTGTTAAACCAAGGGAAGATAGAAAGGTGGGGATTGTTGGTAACAGCTTTATCATAAATAAGAATCAAGGTTATGTTATTGTGTCCAACAGCGACCTAAAAGGGCCCCTTGCCCTTATACTACCAGGCAAAAGCTCAAATACTAAGTATAAAACAACAATTAATCCTGGTTGGAACTTTAAAGGAATCACCGGAAAAATTGAACCCGCATCTGCTATCAAGTATATTTCGGAGGCAAAGTCTTCAAATTCTCTTAAGAAAATAACTATTACACAATGGGATTCAAAGAAAGGGTTCTTTGAGAGTGTTCAAAGCTTGGATTCAAATATCTATGGAACAGATTTTACTCTCAAAAACGGCCTAGGATACTTTATATATACAGATAAGGAATTCAGTCTTAAATAGATTTAAGCTCCTTTAACCGATCTCTCAACTCTGCGGCTTTCTCAAATTGTAGGTTAGAAGCATAGAAATGCATCTTGCTCTCCAATTCCTTGATAACCCTCTTAATCTCCTTCTCTGGTGGTTTGGCACTAGCAATCCACTCTTTATAGTTAACTGCTGCAACATCTTCCTCCTTATCAACCAATCTATCCCTAATCCCCTTAATTATTGAAGTTGGTGTAATGCCGTGCTCGTTATTGTAACTCTCCTGATACTCACGCCTGCGCTTTGTCTCTGAAATGGCAAAAGCCATACTATCTGTAATCTTATCTCCATACATAATAACTCTCCCTTCTACGTGCCTTGCAGCTCTCCCAATTGTCTGTACAAGACTAGTACGTGATCTAAGGAACCCTTCCTTATCTGCATCAAGAATAATTACGAGAGACACCTCAGGTAGATCAATACCCTCACGCAATAGGTTGATTCCTACCAATACATCATACTCACCAAGTCTAAGGTCTCGCAGTATATCAACTCTCTCAACAGTATCTACGTCTGAGTGTAGGTACTGAACCTTAATACCTAAATCTTTGATATACGAAGAAAGATCCTCAGCCATACGCTTAGTCAATGTGGTTATCAAGACTCTCTGACGCTTGGCTATATTATTTCTAACCTCCTCAATCACATTATCAATCTGTTCACCGGTTGGTCGAACCTCAATAATTGGATCAAGCAATCCAGTAGGGCGGGTTAATAGTTCGGTTATTTCGCTATGTGAATCGTCTATTTCCCACTGATCGGGAGTGGCTGAGAAGTATATTGTACTACCTTGTTTCTTTCTAAACTCATCGAAGTGAAGGGGGCGATTATCACGAGCGGAAGGTAGGCGGAAGCCATATTCAATTAGGTTATCCTTACGTGCTTTATCTCCATTAAACATCCCTCGGACCTGTGGAATAGTTATATGTGATTCATCCACAAAGAGTAGGTAGTCCTCTCCAAAGTAGTCAAGAAGGGTATATGGTGCTTCTCCTTCCTTACGACCATCGAAATATATAGAGTAGTTTTCCATGCTTTTACAGTATCCAACCTCTTTAATCATTTCCATATCGTATCGTGTCTTTTGGAGTAGCCTATTTGCCTCGAGCTCCTTCCCTATATTCTTTAAAAAATTGACTCGCATTTCCAAATCTTTCTCAATCTTCTTGAGCGCAACTTCGATCACACTATTTTCATATACTAGGGAGGTTGCAGGAAAGATCTCAACACTGTCGACATCCTTAACTCTATGCGTGGTAATTGGTTCAATGTATGAAATTCGTTCGACCACATTACCAAAGAACTCTAATCGTACAGGATAGTCATCATATGGAAGGAATACATCAACCACATCCCCCTTAATTCTAAATGTACCTGAAACAAAATCCTCTCCATTTCTCTCATATCTCATAAATACGAGCTCACCTGCTAGTTTAGAAAGCTCAAATGTATCACCAACCTTTATTGTCAGTGCTTTATTCTCATAGTTTTGAGGATTACCTATGTTATATATGCACGATACCGAAGCCACAATAATTGTATCTTTCCTTGTAACTGCGGCATTCATTGCAGAGAACCTCATTCTCTCAATCTGCTGGTTAACCTCTGACTCCTTCTCTATATATAGATCACGGTTTGGGATGTATGCCTCTGGTTGATAGTAGTCGTAGTATGATACAAAGTATTTAACAGCGTTATTAGGAAAGAACTCTTTAAACTCCTCATATAATTGAGCTGCAAGCGTTTTATTATGCGAGAGTATTAATGCAGGCCTATTTAACTCACTAATTATATTTGCCATTGCGAATGTTTTTCCTGAACCTGTCACCCCAAGTAGCACCTGCCTCTCCTTTCCTTCTTCAACATTCTTCACAAGTTTCTCAACCGCTTTCTGTTGATCTAGTGACTTGGCATAATTAGATTGTAGGTTGAATTTCAGATTCTTCATGCCTACAATTATATACTAAATGAGAGTAATATATAGAGTATAATTTAATAAATAATAACAATGGAAAGTGATAAATGTATTTTCTGCAAAATCATAAAAGGGGACATCTCATCGTTTAAAGTATATGAAGATGAGAAATATATGGCTTTCCTTGACCTTGCTCACTTCACAGAAGGTCATGCACTTTTGATACCTAAGAATCATTCCCCATTTATTTGGGAAACAGATGATATAGGTGAGCTATACAGTACAGCGAAGAAAATCGCGGATCACTATAGAAATGTATTAGGATATAAATATGTAGACACAGCTACGTTTGGAAGAGATGTTCCACATACACATATTCACCTTGTTCCTCATAATGGTGAGGGTAGTGATTGGGAGAGCTCTCTTAGGGCCATAGGTGAGATTCAAAAGGATAGGAGTAGATGGTTAAGTAAGGGGGAGGGAGAGAAGGTTGCTATGAAGTTTCAAGTAAAATAGATTCTAAGTGCTGGTGTGCAATATATTTTGGATTGAGTGTATTTGTCATACCATTTGCTATGTTAACTTCAGTTGGAATTTCACTTATTCCGATATATTCTTTAAGTGCTTGAATTCCCCTAACAATTATATAAAGCACATCTTCCGTGATATCAGGACGATTGTAACTTCCAAGCCCTATAATACTAAATACACTTTGATTTGAGTCACCAATACTTATCTGAACTGAATTGAGTTTACCTTCCTCTGTAGATAAATGTAGCCAATGGAAGGACCCGCCTGATTCAAGTCCAAATTGAATCCCTTGATCAGCAAACTCTTGGGTACTGTTTAATGCATTACAAATAGAATCAGAATGGAATCCAATCTTCAAATTGATTTCTAGGGATAAGTCACCACCCATTACAAAATGTGTTAAAATAAACAATATGAATACAGTTCAAAAACTACCACAAGAATTAATAAACCAGATAGCTGCAGGAGAGGTTATAGAACGCCCATCCTCAATTGTCAAGGAACTAGTAGACAATGCCATAGATGCTAAAGCAACTGTAATAAAGATTAGAATTGAAGAAGGTGGTTTAAAACTAGTTGAGATATCTGACAACGGTATAGGCATAAGGAAGGATGACCTATCGAAGGTATTTGATGCACACACTACCAGTAAGATAGAGAAGCTTGAAGACCTAAATCATGTACTAACCATGGGATTTAGGGGAGAAGCCCTCTCAACCATAGTTGCAATCTCAAATGTAAAAGCAATTTCCAAACATAGTGATGATGATTATGGATATGAAATATCGTTTGATGGCATTACCCCTCTCCCTGTAACTAAATCTGCTAAAGAACAAGGTACAACTATAACTGTTGCTAATATCTTCCATAATGTACCTGCTAGAAGGAAGTTCCTTAAAACACCAGAAACAGAGTATAGAAAAATACTAGAGATACTATATCCGTTCTTTCTTCAGTATAATCAAATCCACTTCATCCTACATAAGGATGGGAAAGAGGTTTTAAACCTACCAGCATCAGGAACAGACATTGACAGTATCAATCTAGATAGAGCAATGAAGGTACTAAAAGCTGATTACATATCTAGAATGTTTAAGTTCACCTCCCAAGGAGCAGGAATGACGATATTTGGATATAGTGGTCATCCAAAAGACAATTTTGAAAAGGTTAAAGACCAGTACATATTCGTGAATAGAAGACCTATATGGGATTTTGGAATTGCTAAGGCTGTTAAATCCGCATACTCAAGATTCATCCCCCATACTCAAAAAGTGCCCTTCATAATATCCATAGAAATAGATAGTTCATTAATTGATGTAAACGTGCACCCAAGGAAAGAAGAGATTAGATTTGAAAACCCATACAGAGTATATTCTACCGTTGAGAGTGCAATTATGCATGCGTTAGAGAACCTCGTTAGAACTGAAAATACTCCTTCCGAACCAAACTCATTTGACACCTCATACAATACTAATGAAGGACTCTCAGATCGTGGAACCAAATCATATATGGGTGCAAGTATGTTTGGAGCAAGTGGAGCAGGTTCCAACACTAGAGATATTAGGTTCAATAAACCACAGAAAGAGTATACGATTCAACAAAGCTTAGAGTTCTCCAAAGAGGTACTAGAACAATCAACTTCAGAAATTAAGCCATCAAGCTATGTTGATGTAAACAAGGTATTTCAAATATTTAATAAATACATTGTAATCGATAATAATGATGAATTGATTATGATTGATCAACATGCGGCGGCAGAAAGAATAAACTTTGAGAAGCTTGAAGATAGTATTGAGAATAAAAATATGGATATACAAAACCTCCTAATACCAACAGAAATAGATATGTCCGACGTAGAAATATCATACATTAACGAGAACCTATCATTCTTTGAAAGCCTTGGATTTAAAATATTGGTGAAGGAAAATACAATTGATGTAACCGCTATCCCATCAATATTTGCAGGTGAGGATATACAGAAGTTACTTAGATCAATATTTGATATTAGCGAAGAACAGAGAGATATAAAAAAATCATTTGAAAATGCTAAACAAAATATACTAGCTACCCTTGCATGCCATGGAAGTATAAGAAAGGGACAAAGCTTAACCCCATATGAAGGTATGAGACTATATCAAGACCTTCTAAAGTGTAAAAATACATACAGTTGTCCTCATGGGCGTCCTATTATTTGGAAACAAAAGCTCACCGATATAGATACTAACTTCTACAGAACATACTAATATGGAAAAGGGTACCCTATATCTCATTCCAACCTCTCTCTCAGGTAAGCCATTAACTGATATATACCCAGAGTCAATACTAGATATCCTCCGTACACTAGATCATATTGTAGTGGAAACACCTAAAATAGGTCGATCTTTTCTGAAAGGATTAAACCCTAATAGGCAAACATCATCATTAACCTTCTATGAACTAAATGAAAACAACAGGAATAGTATATCAGATGTAATAACTACGCTTCTAAATGGTCATTCGGTCGGAGTTATGAGTGACGCAGGATACCCAGCGATTGGTGATATGGGAGCAGATTTAGTAATGAAAGCCCATATATCCGAAATTAATGTAATTACATTCCATGGTCCATCCTCGATACTACAGTCTCTAGCGTCCTCTGGACTCGGTGGGCAGAACTTTAAGTTCAATGGATATCTTCCTAAAGACCAAGAAGATAGAAGGAGAAAGATATTAGCGATAGAGCGCAGGTCTTCACAAGAAAACCAAACTGAAATATTTATAGAAACACCATACAGAGCACAGTATATATTCGAGGATATTCTTTCAATCTGTAAGCCCACCTCAATGCTTTCTATGGGAATTAATATAGAGATGGCTGATCAGAAATATATTACGAAAACAATCCGAGAGTTTAGAAATATGAAACTGAATTTAAATAAACAGCAGGTTGTGTTTATATTAAAGGCTTAAAACGTACAGATATTGCTTTCTATATGGGAATATCATATCCTTTTCTATATGATAAAAGCAGAGAGCCTAGGTAAAACATATAGAATGAATAAAAACGTAAGTGTACACGCACTACAGGAAGTATCATTTGAAATCCCAGATAGTAGTACTGTGGCAGTCATCGGCCCATCTGGCTCGGGCAAATCTACGTTGCTTAACATTCTAGGAGGTTTAGATACCGCATATGACGGTAATTTGTTAGTTGATGATAAAGATATAAGAGACTACAATACAAACCAATATCGTAGAAATGTAGTAGGTACGATATTTCAGCAATTCAACCTAGTATCATCACTTACAGTAACTGAAAATATCCTATTACCTATCTCATTTGGTAAACAGCTTGATTCATTTGATTTAAATAATAGATTAGAATATCTCCTAGATCGCCTAGGACTTAAAGATAGGGCCAAGCATAATCCCACAGAACTCTCAGGAGGTCAGTCACAAAGAGTTGCAATTGCACGTGCTTTAATTGCTAAACCAAAGATTATACTTGCTGATGAGCCAACAGGTAATCTCGACTCCAAAACCGGGTCTGAAATTGTAGATTTGCTATTTGATTTGAATAAGGAAGAGGGTACCACTCTAGTAATCGTAACCCATGACCCTGAACTATTCATGAATGTTGATAAAAGAATACATCTACGTGACGGTAATATTATCAAAGAAGAAAATGTTTAAATACGCATTAAGCCTAGTGCTTAGAAGAAAACTTAGAACCTTTCTAACTAGCCTTGGAATTACGATCGCGGTATTTCTAATCAGCTTTATAATATTTGGAATGCAGGATCTACAGACTCTTCTGGTAGATCAGTTTAATACTATCCTTAAACCTAACCAAGTCATCGTAACTAAGGAAGGACAGCTTAATATGTTTACAGGGGTAGGGGATGCTACATACGATCAAGAAGAGAAAAAGAAAGTGATAATGGATTCTGAGGTGATTGCTGACCTTGAAAACCTTGATTATGTAAAAGAGGTCTCCAAGCTAACTGTACTAACGGGAATGCAAATGACGCTTGAGAATAAGAAAGTCCCGTACCCTCAAGCATTCATGTCTGGATGGGACGTAAGGTCTAACAACCCATACTTTAAAGACTTTACAGGTGATGTAGTTGATACCCAGAAGGGGAGTATTTGGGTTTCAACAAGTCTCGTTAAATTCTACAAGGAGAGTGTAACTTCGATAATAGGTAAAACAATAACCCTAGAGCCTTCCCCTGACTCAATACTCTCTAATCGTTCGAAAAGTATAATTGGAAAGAAGTTTGACTATAAAATATCTGGTGTCTTCGATCCAGGGCAGGATAAAAATGACGCGGTATTAAATATAGATGACAGTATCTCACTACTAAGTAGTCTAGGTGGGTTCGAGTCTAATTCAGAGTACATTAAGGAGATTGGATACGACAATCTATACGTAACAACAGAGAATGATAAAGTTTTAGATTTTAAAGAGTACGTAACCGAAAAGTATGGCTACGAAACATTTACAGCGGATGATGTAATTTCAATACTCGGTAGTATTACACAAGGCTTAACTATAGCATTAGTAATGTTTGGACTTGTTTCAGCACTTGTAGCAGGTATTGGAATTATTAATACAATGATTATGAGTATCTATGAGCAAACCAAGGAGATAGGTATAATTAAAGCAATCGGAGCTTCCAATAGTCAGGTACTAACAATCTTCCTAATACAATCTGGATTCATTGGATTATTTGGGGGTGTACTAGGTCTCTTTCTAATATATATAACTATGAAGCTAACAGACTCAGTAATCGTAGATCAACTTAATAATGCAGGATTTAGCAGTACAACATTCTTTAACTTTGATATAACTATTGCATTAATAATTACCCTATTGAGTATTCTAGTAGGGGTATTTGCAGGTATATATCCTGCAATTAGGGCTGCTAAACTAGACCCTATCAAAGCATTAAGGTATGAGTAGCTAGTAAGCTATATTTCCAAACTATGAAGTTGATTAAGCGTTTTTTCACTTAACTCTATCCTATTACCTGTAATCCCCTCAATAAATAGGTCAATATGTCTTCTACCCAACCTTTCTCCCTTTAATGCAAATGCGACCTTATCAATCATTTTTCGTAAGAAATATACATTCATTTTCTCCTCCAACCCATCAGGCTTGTATCCAAGCTCTGCCACATACCCTTCTATCATAGCCTCCCTCTTGGGAAAAGCCGATTTCCATGTCGGAGCAGTACCAAGCTCATTAATTGGATCAAACATTGCTGCATTCTCCCAGTCAAAGAAACAAAGAAAGTTACTATTCTCATAACACATATTAAGATCAGAGGGGTCATTATGAATTAAAGAGGCTATACTATCTGCAAAAAGACTTTTAACATTATCTGACTTGAAAAATCCCATCAGTTGAAACAGTTCATCAGCAGTAATTAGTTCGAATAATTTAATAACTTCTAGATCATGTTCCAAAAATGCTGTGAGGAAATCATTATGAGTACCATATACACCATATAACCCACTCTCATCCTTTCGTATCCTTCCCCAACCTCTTCCCTTATACTCCGTCATCCTTGCAATATACTTACCTTGTTGAATACAAATCTTCTCATAATCGGATTGTGTGCCCTCCCATTGTGAACCTAAATTACGCCCCGGCAACCTTTTCATAATTTGATAATCAAATGGGAATACCTTTCTACTAGAATCAGCATAGATCAACTCATTAACGGGGATACCTAAATCAATATAAATTTTCAGAAAATCAAACTCCAGATCCATATACGTTTCTGGGTAGGGAAGTGATGCATTTGCCCTAACCACGACTTCACCATTTCTCGCTGTCTCTATAAATGCAATTACATGCCCAGTACCTAGAAGATCCGAAACACTGGAGTTAACAACTGTATCTGCAAGTCCATGTTGAATAATTGCAGGAAGGTATGAAGAGTCGAACATTTGCACCCTATGTTGCAAGTCCTTAACCAACGCTTTAGGCCTATGTACATTGAAATAGTTTACAAAATCTGGACTGAATCCCTCTCCAAAATACTTATTATCTAACTCTTGCAGCTGACTTTCATAACTACTATATGATATCTTTTTGGTCATACTCATAAACAATTATACCACCTAGGCTTTGATCCTCTCTAATACATTATCCCAATTAACTACATTCCACCACTTCTCTAAATATGCACCTCGGTCATTCATATAATCAAGATAGTATGCATGTTCCCAAACATCATTAACGAGCACAGGTGTAAAGGAAGTGATACCCAAGAGATTATGATTTTGAACTTGGGATACCAATAAATTACCACTACCATCTTTAAACAGTATTACCCATCCAGAAGCTTCTACAGCCTTTCCTGCGTCCATAAACTCCTTTTTGAATGAATCTACAGAACCGAAGTTGGCGATTAACATATCCTCAAGCTCTTGTGGAATGGGATTCTCTTGGGAATATGCTCTCATATTACTCCAAAATATCTCATGAAGAAGATGACCGTTTAAGTGGAAGCTCAAATCTCTCATCACTGCTTTAATGTTAATTCCCTTCTCTCCTTTCCTACCTTTCTCCAAGAGTTCCAATGCAATGTTAGCACCATCAACATATGACTTATGGTGCTTATCGTGATGTAGCATCATAATCTCCTTAGAAATGACAGGCTCTAGGGCATCATAATCGTACGATAATGGGGGAAGTGTATATCTAATACCTTGCATAATTACAACAAATAAATTTAGATAGAAACCAACTACTTTGTATGCTTTTTGCTTGAAATATATTTACTAAAATCACCAATGCTCTCACTAAAACCAGAAGAAGGAAAAAGATATATATTCTTTCCTTTTCTTTTGGATTCGACCAAGCCAAAATCAAGAAGTTCTTTAACATGATTTGAAACGGTAGGCTGAGGAATATCAAGTGACGTTGCTATCCTCGTAACACAGTTATCTGAAATTTCATCTTTCTCCATACAACTCTCACATGATGTTTCCAATATATTTAAGAAAATAGACATCCTAGTTGGATTTGAAAGTACTCTAAAGTATTTAGATATTGTATCTGAATTCATATGTCTAAATGTAATACTAATTGTTGCCAATTACAATATTAGATAAATTTGAAAAACAATCTCCCTGTTCGCTTTATATAATTCGCATACTCTTTATTACCCTTATACCTCTCCGCATATTTCTTCTCAAGCGTTGGAATGCCAGTTACGTTTAGCAGAAGGTATGCAATGAAAAGTGGAGATACGATTGATAGCAGCTCAATATTATTGATAAAGGGTAGTACAAACAGAAATACTCCAACCCACATCATAATCTCACCTAGATAGTTTGGGTGCCTAGAATATCTCCAAAGCCCTGTATCTATCCACTTCCCTCTATTAGCCTCATCACTTTTAAACTTAAACTTCTGCATATCAGCAAATGTTTCAATTAGTAGGCCAACGGAAGCAATTACTAATCCTAATACTGTAATCCAGTTTAATTCTAAGGCAAATGGGGTAGACATAAGAAAAAGAGATGGGAGCAGAACCACCCATACTGTCACCCCCTGCAAAAGCCAGAACGAAATAAACTTCACTGGGTTTTCACGTATCCCATCAAACCTATCGTCTTTCTTAGTCTTAAGAATACGAATGAAGAGATAAGTAGCAATCCTTAGCGCCCAAAGAGATACCAATACCGTTAGTACTAGCTTAAGCGTAGAATATTCATTAGAGAAAAATGCAATCAATATAAGCAAAAGGAAAGTTAGTCCATATGAGATATCGGTAAGAACATCGGTTTTTCTAATAACCGCAATCGTGCCAAGAACAACTTGAATTAAAACCGAAACTCCGAGCAAGTATAGTACTTCCATAGTAGTATTATTAATTTAAATTATAGTCAATCAAATCAACCAAATCACTCTCTAAAATCTCTCCGGTAGCTTTTTTAAATATGCTCCCATCTTTATTAATTAGGACATAGAAATTATTATATCCCACTCCATAATCCATCGCGACTAAACCTTTCTCATCCATAAGGACTGGGTGAGTGATTGAGTTTTGATCTACAAACTTTCTAACATCGCTCTCTGACTCCTTAGAATTAATACCCCAAACAGCCAATTGAGAGCTATAGCTTGCAGACATTAGTGAAAGCTTAGGAGCGCTAACTTGGCATGTTGGACACCAAGTAGCATAAAAAGCAATTACAACTGGCTTAGATTTAAGCTCATCTTTGAGTGAGTGCAAGTTACCATTAATATCCTTCAACTGGAAATTGTAATCCTTGCTAGTGGGGTCTAGCTTAACTGAACCTGAGTTTGTAAAATATATAGAGGCAATAAATACAACAAGTATTCCCAATATTGATGCAATAATAATGTATCTATTCATAGTAACTACATATTACCTTAAATATTCCAAATATAAAATATATGATAATATTATCTGTTAAGTTATAACCTTCTATAGATGATTAAACATATACAGAAATATATTATTACACTAACCGTATTCTTTTTTATAGACCTTGTATGGATACAGTACGTGGCTAACAGACTATACAATGAATATGTGGCCGACATACTAATAGATAACCCAAGGCCACTTCCCGCAATCCTCTTCTACCTAATTCATTCCTTTGTACTTGTCTATATAAATGCTCAAATACCAACCTCAAGCATATTTAAAAAGTTCACAGTTGCGTTTCTGATTGGATTAACATCATACGCCACCTACAACCTAACGAATTACGCAATAATTGAGGCATGGCATGTAAACCTCCTTCTTCCTGATATTCTCTGGGGAGGAATATTAAGTGGAGTCTCTGTAGTTGCAGCTGAATATTTAACACGCACTAAAGATGTATAAGAACATTATTTTCGACTTTGACGGAACAATAAATGACTCTAGAGATTATACCCTACAAACATTCCTTAATCTGAGTAAAAATAAGGTCGGAGAGAAATTTGATTCAATAAGAGACAAAAGTCCTAAGGAAATTATAGATGAGTTTAGAGATATATCATTTGCAGATATAAAGAAAAGGTTCAAACTTAATATTATATCCTTCTTTAGCATCGTTAATCTTGTACAGGAGGAAGAGTATAAATTCATTACAACATCATCTAAAGAAGAAGTTCTCACCAAACTACCTTTCTATGAGGGTATGTTAGAACTAATTGAAAGATTAAATAAGGAGGGGGTAAATATATATCTTCTGTCGTCAAATAAGGAGAAGGTACTACGTGCCCTCCTAAAGCATACGAAGACGTTTAGCATGTTTAAGAGGATTGTAGGTGGTACCAAACTATTTGGTAAAGCATCTAAGATACGTTCGCTTATGAGAAAGGAAAGGTTGAAAGCAAGTGATACGGTGTATATTGGTGATGAGGTTAGGGATATTACAGCATCACAAAAGGTAGGTATTGATATAGCATCTGTTACATGGGGATATGCTAGTATGAAGCAGTTGGTTAAATATAACCCTACATTTATATGTGAGAGCGTAGGGGAGTTGGAGAGAGTACTTACAACTGATAATTAAGCTGCAAGTTCATCAAAAATCCAATCTTTAATTAAACGATAGTCTGTATTTGGGTTGTACTTAGATATATGATTTCCCTCGTACACCTTAACCGAATTATTTGGATATTTAGATAGGACTTTCTCAATAGACTTAGGATCAATAATATGATCTTTAGAAGCTTTGATAATTACAGTTGGCTTGGTTATAATCGATTCGAGATCTATATTATAATCTAATATAGATAGCCATTGCTGATTTATCATTCCTAACCTAGTTTTAGGAAAGTACATACCCTCAAACGCACGTAATATATTAGTAACAAGAAGCTTAAGGATGTTTGAATAAAATTTACTGTACGTAGCTGGTTTAAAAATTTTACGAAGAAGATTTTTCTGAGTTTTAGTAAAGAACTCTCCAGGATTAACTAATACGACTTTGTCTATTTTCTCTAAACTTGGGAGTAACTCACACACCTTACTTATAATCGCTGTACCATATGAAAAGCCTAGGAAAGTAACACTTTTAAAATTATTCGAACGTAGAAAATCAGTTAGTAAATCTGAAGTAATTAAAGATATGTTATTGACATCATTACCAGTATTTAGAACCGAGGACTTATATCTAGAAGGATAAGACAAGCATATCATCCTGCTATCAATTTTTAGATCTAAATCCTTTACAAACCTTGCATCGTATATACCTGGGGGGAAGATAACAACCAAGTTATTTGAATCTTTTCCGTTATCTAGATAATGAAACTCTCCTTGAGAATGCTTGTAGAACTTATCAGTATAATCCATGTTAAGAATTGTATCTGGCCTAATTGAAACTAGCGCGGATTTCGAAATATAGCAATTGGTCGGGGAGACAGGACTTGAACCTGCGGCCTCTGCGTCCCAAACGCAGCGTTCTAGCCATCTGAACTACTCCCCGACAACTTCTGTATTTTATCACACAATAATATAAAACAAAAAGGGAGGCGAACCTCCCTTTTTATAATCAGCTAATTCTAAAGATTAGAATCTATTCATAATCTCTAATGCATACTTAGAAAGAACAGGAACATCAAACCTTTCTCCCTTATATGCTTTCATTGCTCCAACGATAACTAATACAAAACTACCTAATGAAACAATAGGTATTAAGCATAGACTTAGAAGACCAACTATTACATTGATAACAGGGATAGCTCCTAAAACACCTGTAACTAAACCAAATGCTAAACCTGCAACGAAAAGTAATGCAAACTGTGCTGCATAATACCTAACGAAGAGATCTTTTCTCTCAACAAAAAACATAACCAATCCTACAATAGGAATACATGATACTGCGGCCATCAATGCATTGTCCTTATTAAATTTGATATCATTCAATGATACCTGCCTTACAGCTTCTTTTGCCTTAACTTCTGCCATAGATATATAAAAATAATATTAAGTAATCTTTATCAGTATAGTTGAGCACGGAGTAACATTCAAGGGGTATATTAATACACTACAAGGTATTGCAATTGTTAAACCGAGGGTATACCATGTATACATAATTAATATATTAGCTTTAATATATGAACCAATTTTTAACAGAAAAACAAGTAAAGGTGTTAACGACAATTAGGGATTTCTTTCTTGAAAATGGCTACGCACCATCATTAAGTGAATTGCAAATTATGCTACATATTAATACTAAGCGAGGTGTGGTAAACCACTTAGAATCCTTGGAAAAGAAGGGCTACATTATTAGAACGAGCGAGCCTAGAGGTATACGCCTCGTAGAGGAAGAGGAATATCAGTATATGATTGGTATACCTATATTGGGATATGCTAATGCAGGTAAGCCACTTGCAATTGCTGAAGAAGATAGATTAGGTGTTTTACATGTTGATAAATCATTACTCACACATAAATCAGATCTTTTTGCATTAATTGTTAATGGAGATTCTATGAATCAAAGAGTTATTGAGGGGAAGAATATGAAAGATGGGTGTTATGTAATTGTTTCTAAAAGTGCAGAGATTAGCGATGAGGATGCGGTAGTTGCAGTTTTGGATAATTCCGCTACAATCAAATCATATAAAAAGGATGACGATATGATTATTCTATACCCACAATCTGACAACCCTATCCATCAGCCAATATACCTTGATCAGTACAGCAATAGTTTAATCAACGGTAAGATTATTAAAATACTCGATAGACCATAAATGGAAGGTATTAAACTACTTTCAAATAAATACGTTAGATTAGTAGTGATTCTTCGGATTGCAGGTTATTTTACGATCCTCTGGTATCCCCTTGAAGGGATCCTTCTTTCAATGTTTTTAGATATTCTTGACTGGTATATTTTGAGCTGGGGAGGTGTACCTAGAAGTACATATCATAAGGTTGATAAACCAATTGATTATATACAGTACCTTTTTATGATACCTCCGATATTAAGCACCCCTATATTCCCAACTTACATGCTGTTTCTAATTTGGAGAACTATTGGGCATCTGGTGTACTATAAAACGGGAAAACGTGCCTTCTTCATACTTTTTCCTAATGTTGCTGAATACATTGCAATTGTATACTTCATCTCCGAAAGGTATGGGTTAGGAGTTAGTGCAAACTCACTCCAAGTGATACTAATCATAATCATATTTAAGATAGTGATGGAGGTTTGGCTCCACTATTTCGCCAAAGGTAGTAGCTACGACTGGGGAAGGCGCATTAGAGCTTTCTTGTATCCAAACTCCTAATATAGTATCATTGTCACACAATAATTAATCCTTTTTCCTAATGGATATTAACACTGAGAATATACTAATAGGTGACACAATATATATTGTTGGACATAGAAAACCTGACGTAGATGCAATAGTATCTGCATACTCATATCAAATATATAGACACTCAAGAGGAGACTTCAACTATAGCGCTATTAGGTGTGATGATGTAAACCCATTAACAACATGGCTATTTGAATATTTTAAGATTGAACTTCCTATGTTGATTAGGGATATATCTGGAAAAAAGGTGGTACTTGTAGACCACACAGATCCTGACCAAAGGGCTACAGGGTGGGAAAATGCAGAGATAATAGAGGTTGTTGATCACCATAACTTAAAGCTAGAAACTACAGTACCTCCTAAAATAACTATTCGACCATATGGATCAACCACCACACTCGTAGCCCTAAAGTTAATACGTGCAAATGTAAAGATTCAAGCTAATGTAGCAGGTTTAATGCTTTCTGCCATCCTAGACGACACCCTAGCGCTTAGATCTCCAATTACAACCTATGTTGATAGATCAATAGCAGGTAATCTGGCTGCAATTGCAGGTATTTCAGATATCTCTGGATTTGCGCGTGACCTATTTAACCATAAGGATGTATGGGCAAAAATGAAAGCCTTAGATATTATTAATACTGATATCAAGAACTTTGAAACTAATGGAGTAACGTTCTCCATATCACAAGTAGAAACAATGGATAACCAGAAGCTATCCTCTAAAGAAAAGGAAATATTAACCTCCCTGAAAAAGCTGAATCAGACAGAACCAATGAACATAAGAGTAGTTATGTTAACAGACCTGCTTAGAAATGACTGCATTTTGCTTGCAGACGGAGATATGGTGGGTGACCTGGAATCAATCTTTGAAACCAAGCTCGAGAATGGTAATAGAATGTACCTTCCAGGAGTATTATCCAGGAAGAAACAGCTCCTTCCAAAGATTCTAAACCACTACACAGCTTAATCATAGCTTTACGGTTCTCTCAAGTGCTATTATTTAGCATAACTTAAACCTGTCACTCCTTCATAACTCAAATGCAAATACTAACCAAGACAGATTTCAAAACATATCTAGACACGCCAATGCATCTTTGGGGCAAGGTAAACGGTCAGTATACTAAAGACGAAAACGACTTCATACTTCATATAAAAGGACAGGGAAGAGAGGTTGAGAAACTAGGTCTAGAATATATCAAACAAAATATAACCCCCAACTTTGAATATCAGAGAAAATTTACATTTGAGAACCTTGAATGCATATGCGATATCCTCATAGAAAATGAAGATAATACATACTCACTCTATGAAATTAAAAGTGCATCTGACGTAAAGCAGGTAGATGAATACGACATACTCTTCCAATACTACGTAGCATCTCAAGCTATAACTATAAGCAAGATATACGTAATACACGTAAATGGTAAGTATATGAGAGAAGGGGAATTAGACCTTAATGAAGCTTTCAAAACAAGAGACCTAACAGAATTAATAGATAGTAAACTTGAGGAAACGGTAGAACTAATAGGGAAAGCCAAGGAAGTACTCAATAGAGAAGCTCCTAACGACATAGAAACGTGTAGAAAGCTAAAAGATTGCCCTTGCCCTCAACTCTGCTTCCCATCACTGCCTGAATACTCCATATATAACCTTGCTAATATCCACCAAGAAAGACTAATCCAATTAGAGGAGGAAGGAATACTAGATATTAACGATATACCCGACCACTTCAACCTTAGTACCAAGCAAAGGTATCAGCTCATTAGCACCAAAACACGAAAGCCAATAATTGATAGTTCAGGGGTATCCACTTTTATCTCAAAACTAAGCTACCCGCTATACTTCCTAGACTATGAGGCATACTCATGGCCAATACCTATGTATGACAAACACACTGCATACCAAAATGTAGTATTCCAATACTCACTACATAAAATAGTGCAAAGTAGTTCAGAAATAATACATAAAGAATACCTCTCAACTACAAAAAACGACCCAATTAAAGAGGTGTTAGAACATTTAGAAACGGACATTGGTGATAGAGGAACAATACTTGTATGGAATCGAATATTTGAGCAGGGATGCAATAGGGAAATGGCCAGGATATATCCCCAGTATAAAGATCTATTACAAAATATAAATAGTAGAATTGTTGATCTTAGCGACATATTTAGCAAGCAGGTATACGTAGATTACAGATTTAAAGGAAGTTGGAGTTTGAAGAACGTACTACCAATTCTCGCCCCAGGTATTAGCTATAAAGGAATGCCCATATCAAACGGCACATCTGCAATGCTAAAGTGGAAGGAGTTGGTATATAACCAAACCAATCTAAAGGAGAAAAACATGGTATATGAGAACCTATTAAGATACTGTGAGCTTGACACATATGCTATGATTAAAGTATTGGAAGAATTATATAGATGTGTAAATAGAACACTTATATAATTACAACCTCTGTGATATTATCACGAATTAATATATTAGAAACGCGACAATGCTATACGAAATTATAATTGCAACGCTACTCATTAGCTCAATCTCATTAGTAGCTGTTCTTTTTCTTGCACTTAGTGATAAGCTCTTAAACCTCACCACACACTATTTTGTGGCTCTCTCCGCAGGTACGATGATGGGAACAGCGTACTTACACTTAATTCCTGAACTAAGTGAAGAGATTAGTTTGGAAAACCTACTAATGATAATCCTAATTGCCTTCGGAGTGTTTTTCATCCTAGAAAAAATAATACACTGGAGACATTCACACTCAGACGTTGATAGTAAACAATCAATTGGACATATGAATCTCATTGGAGATGGTCTACACAACTTCATAGACGGTTTGCTTCTGGCAGCCACATTTGCGGTAGATGTCAGATTGGGAATACTAGCATCGTTTGCGGTAGCCCTACACGAACTCCCACAGGAAATAGGGGACTTTGGTGTACTGTTGCACGCTGGCTGGAGCAAAGCCAAAGCTATAAAAGCCAATATACTTGTATCACTAACAATGGTTCTTGGTGGTATATTAGGATTCTTCCTTTTCAACATATTTGAAGGATTTCTCCCATACCTCACTGCAATAGCGGCGGGAGGATTTATATACATAGCATCATCTGATCTAATCCCAGAATTAAAGGAGGAGAGAAATATCTTGAAATCACTTTCACACCTTCTAGTCTTCGGACTTGGAATCGCAATCACATATATGCTGTAAATGGTAGGGACAGATATCCTAGAACATTTCAAAGTGAATGACACTAAAATTCACTCACTTATTATAAAGAAGGGAATTGAGATACCTGCACAAACGCCAACGCACGAATTATATATTCAACTAACAAGAACTATCGTATACCAGCAACTACATGGGAAAGCTGCACAGACGATATTTAACAGGTTCATATCACTATACCCCACTCAATCCCCAAATCCACAAGAGATTATAGACACTCCAATTGAGAAATTAAGGGAAGTAGGGCTGTCAAACTCTAAAGCGAACTATATACAAAATATTGCTAAAGCCTGTGTAGAAGGGTCTCTAGACTTCTCTAAACTGTATACCATGACAGACGACGACGTTATATCAGCTCTAACTACAATTAAGGGGGTAGGGAAGTGGACAGCCCAAATGTTTCTAATCTTTAACCTAAGTAGACCAAACGTATTTTCATATGGAGATTTAGGTCTGATGAAGGCTATAACCAAGCTATACGGATATAAGAAGACACCTTCAATCGCCACTATAAGCAGGATTGTGAAAAGATGGGACCCGTATAAAACGTATGCCACACTATCACTTTGGAAGTATATAGATGATAAGGAATAACTATAAAACCTGACCAATTTACATTTATATTGGAATTAGTTAATATGAATAATTAATTCTGAATAAACAAATATGCACTACATTTTTAGAAAGATAGCACAGCGAGTCTCAAACTTTGTAGGAAGTTCGTATGCATTCATGGTAGCCCTAATGATAATTGTAATATGGGGGATTACTGGCCCTGCATTTGGATACTCAGATACCTGGCAACTTGCAATCAATACAGGAACTACAATTGTAACATTTCTAATGGTATTCCTAATCCAGAACACACAGAATAGAGAGACCAAGGCAATTAACCTCAAGCTGGATGAATTGATTATTTCAAGCTACAAAGCAAAAAACCATATGGTTGCTGCTGAAGACTTTGAAGACGAGAAGATAGACGACCTAGGTGAGAAATATAGAAAGATTGCTAATTCAAGACCAAGAAGACCAAAGATAACAGTTTAATCTTTACGAGTCACCTTAACTTTAATATCGGAAGTATTTCTTCTCCTCACCTTAGCAATTTCAATACGTGCAACCTCACGTTCGATATCTCCCTGCAACTTAGCAAACTCTACATCCGAGATATCATCCTTCTTTTTAAGGTATTCCTCAGCCTTAGCTTTAGCTTCCATGGCGGCATCAATATTAATTTCCTCCGCAAACTCAGAGGTATCAGCCATAATTGTAACCACACTATCCTTTTGAACCTTAACAATTCCTGAAGTTATGAAAATATACTCTGATCTTCCATCCTCATACATCACCTCAATCTCCCCGATTCCTAAAAGTGAGATTAACGGTTGATGATCGTCGAATACAGAAATAACACCAGCCTCTGTAGGTATTGTAATTGATCTAACATTCTCAGCTTTTAATATTTCACCCTTAGGTGTATAGAATTTGAGATTAATCATTACTCTTTAATACACTATCAATATTACCCTTCATATAGAAGTTTGCTTCAGGAACATCGTCATACTTCCCATCAATAATATCTTTGAAAGCTTTGATTGTATCTTCAAGCTTCACATATGCACCCTCTACACCTGTAAATCGCTCTGCCACGTTAAAAGGCTGAGATAGGAACTTTTGAACCTTTCTAGCTCTAAACACAATTGCCTTATCATTATCTGAGAGCTCCTCGATACCTAGAATTGCAATAATATCTTGAAGGTCTTTATACTTCTGAAGAATGTTTTGAACGCCTCTAGCCACATCGTAGTGCTCCTGACCTACAATCTCAGGGGTTAGAACTGTAGAGGAAGAATCTAGAGGATCTACAGCTGGATATATGGCAAGCTCTGAAAGAGCACGACTAAGAACTACTGTAGAGTCAAGGTGAGTAAAGGTAGTAGCAGGAGCAGGGTCGGTGATATCATCCGCAGGTACATACACAGCCTGAATTGATGTAATAGACCCTTTAGTAGTTGATGTAATTCTCTCTTGTAGTCGTCCCATTTCTGTAGCCAAAGTTGGCTGGTAGCCTACAGCAGAGGGGATTCTTCCCAACAGTGCAGACATCTCTGCACCTGCCTGTGTAAACCTAAAGATATTATCAATAAAGAGGAGTAGATCTTTTCCTTCACTCTCTCTAAAATGTTCAGCCATAGTCAATGCTGTTAACGCCACTCTTGCCCTAGCTCCTGGAGTTTCATTCATCTGTCCGAATACCAAGGCAGTCTTTTCTAAAACACCTGCTTCCTTCATTTCAATGTATAGATCGTTACCCTCACGAGTTCTTTCTCCCACACCTGCAAACATTGAATATCCACCGTGCTCATGAGCAATATTTCTAATTAATTCCTGTATTATAACGGTCTTACCTACACCTGCACCTCCAAATAGTCCAACTTTTCCACCTTTAAGGAATGGACATAGCAAATCTATAACTTTGATACCTGTTTCTAATAGTTCAAAGCTTGAACTCTGGTCTGTATATTCAGGGGATGATTGATGAATAGCTCTTACCGAATCTCCTTTAACTTCTCCTAGGTTATCAATTGGGTCTCCAACAACATTAAACATTCTGCCTAGTACCGCCTTTCCTACAGGTACCGAGATTGGCTTTTTGGTATCAGTAACTTGCATTCCTCTATATAATCCCTCTGTTGGGTTCATAGAAATAGTACGAACTGTACTATCATCTAAATGCTGTTCAACTTCTAAAGTAATCGTTCCTGTTTCACTTTTAATTTCAAGAGCATTGAAGATCTCAGGCAATCCATCTGTAAACTCAACGTCTACAACCACACCAATAATTCTTTTTATAGTTCCCATATTTAATATGTATTTCAAATAAATTACTTAATTACTAAGAGCTTCGATACCGGAAACAATTTCTGAAACCTCCTGAGTTATACTTGCCTGTCTTCCTTTGTTAAAGGTGAGAGTTAAGGAATCTCTAAGATCAGAAGCATTATCAGAAGCGTTCTTCATTGCTATCATACGACTGCTATGTTCACTGGCACTAGATTCTAGTATCGCTTGGTAGATTTTGGTATCGAGGGTTTTGAGAAAAATATACTCTTGTAGCTTGTCCGGGCTTGGTTCTAGGAGAAAATCATTTTTTAGAGGATCTTCCGCAGGAATATACTCTTCACCTTCTGAATTCTTCTCTGTTACAATATCTTTAAATGGCAATATCTTATCTATTACAATATTTTGTACCTGTGCAGATTGGAAAGATGTGTATATTAAGATAACTTCATCACACTCGTCTGCCAAATACTTGTCTATAATAGTTCGAGATACTTCCAAACTCTTCTCATATGATCTAGTCTCATACATTTTCTCGTATATAGAATCAAGTTCGATGCCATTCAACGTCGCTATTTTCGCACCTTTCTTTCCTAAACTCATTAACTTGATAATTCTATTTGGATCCTCACCACGTACCTCTTTAACATAGTTTGAGACTACATTAATTACATTAGCGTTGAAACTTCCACATAGCCCACGATCAGAGGTAAGGGCTACGATTAGCGTAGTATCTAAACTTCTCTTGGTAAGAAGAGCAGGGGAGTTGCTATCTACAACGATTGTAGATGCAAAACTAGAATTAGTTTCAGAGAGCTCTTTAGTGTACTGCTTCGATTCAAGTGCAAATGTTGAAAATCTAGATCTTTTAACCGCAGAAATCTTTTCCATCGATCTAGTTACCTTATTAGTATTCTTAACCGAATTGATCCTATTTTTAATTGCCTTGGTATTAATACTCATCGTTTGCAAAGAATTCTTTACACACATTATCTAGCAAAGATTCAATTTCTTCAGACCATTCTCCAGTTGAAAGTCTCTCCATCAATTTGCCATGCTTCTTTCCAACATACTCAATTAATGATTTCTCTTTTTTCTGTACACTAGCTCCATCTATCTCATCAAAAAAGCCATTATTAACAGCATATATGGATAGAACTTGAGATGCCAGTGGGAATGGTGAGTACTGATTTTGCTTTAGAATTTCAATTGTCTTTTGCCCTCTATTTAGCTGTGCCTTAGTTCCAGAGTCTAAATCTCCTGAAAACTGTGCAAATGCTTCAAGCTCTCTAAACTGTGCGAGGGATATTTTAATCTTTCCTGCAACCTTTTTCATAGCTTTAGTTTGTGCAGCTCCACCAACCCTAGATACAGACAGTCCTACGTTAATAGCAGGCCTAATACCTTTGTTAAAGAGGTTGCTTTCGAGAAAAATCTGCCCGTCGGTAATGGAGATTACATTTGTAGGGACATAGGCACTAATATCTCCTGCCTGAGTCTCAATGATAGGGAGGGAAGTTATAGATCCACCACCTAATTCATTATTATATTTAACTGATCTCTCAAGTAGTCTGGAATGCAAGTAGAAGACATCACCTGGGAATGCTTCACGACCTGGTGGTCTTCTTAGTAGTAGTGAGACTTCTCTATATGCAACAGCATGCTTAGAAAGGTCATCATAGATTACTAATACATCTTTTCCTTTATCTGCAAAGTATTCTGCAATTGCGGTGGCACTATATGGAGCCAAGTATAGTAGGGGAGCTGGGTCAGATGCACCTGCAGCAACAACAATCGTATTCTTTAGGGCATCGTTACTTCTTAGCCTTTCAACAATATTTACAACCTTAGACATTTTCTGACCAATTGCAACATAAATGGAGATAACTCCACTATCTTTCTGGTTAATAATTGTATCAATTGCAAGAGTTGTCTTACCTGTTTGCCTATCTCCAAGGATCAACTCTCTCTGCCCTTTACCAATAGGAACGAGAACATCAATAGCTTTAATACCTGTTTGAAGAGGCTGAAATACAGGTTGCCTATCTAACACCCCTAAAGCAAGCTTTTCCACAGGGTATGATTTAGAAAGGCTTAACTTCTCACCACTATCAATTGTATTTCCAAGTGGATCCAAAACTCTTCCGAGAAGTTCTTCACCTACAGGTACAGATACAACCTTTTGAGTACGGGTAACGGTATCGCCGACCTTAACCTTAGTATAATCACCTAATATGATTGCTCCAACACCTTCTGCCTCAAGGTTAAAAGCGATTGCTTTAATTCCATTTTTAAACTCAAGAATTTCCTGATACATAGTACCTGATAGTCCTTCTATCATACAGATACCGTCTTTAAGTGTAGTTGTAACTCCAACCTCGTTCTCATCTGCCACAGGTGTAAATGCCCCCGTTGTTTTGGCGACCTGATCTACAACGTCGGCATTTTCGTCTAAGGCACTGGAACTTATCAAATCACCAAGTTGTTCTAATTTACTCCTGTATGATTCATCAAGAACTGTATCACCAACCTTAATTATATGCCCACCAAGCAAAGTTTTATCCTCACGAACAACAACTTTTGCAGAAGGGTGAATATTTCGTATCTCGTCCTGAAGATGTTTGCTGCTGATTAAAGAATATACTGATAATTCCACCAACATAGAATCATCGTAGGGAGTTTCTTTTAGAAAAGTATTGATATCTTTCATGTCTTTATCCTTCAATTTTATCTTTTAATTCTTTAGTAACTATTTTAGCGATATTCTTTTGAACAGAGGACATAATCTTTTCCTTTGTTTTAAGAGAATCTTGTTGTGCCTTATCTCTAATATATCCAGCCTCAGCAAGTGCCTTGCTCTTTACCTCATTGTGTAGGGTATCAGCTTCTTTCTTTGCTTCATCTAACATAGCTTCTTTTCGTGCTTTGGCGTCCTCGATAATCTTGAGACGTTCATCATTAGCAGACTTTAGATTTTCATCTGCCTTAGCAGCATTAGTAAGTCCCTCATCAATTAGTCTTTCCCTTTCATCAATTACTGACATCACCTTATCAAAGAGAAACTTCTTAAGAAGAAATATTAGAATTACAAAGTTAATGGTGTTAAATATAAACACCTTTAAATCAAAGCCTACATTTTCAAGTATACCGATTATATCCATTATAAATATAAAGTCGTAATTATAGTGTGAAGAATGCTACTAATGCATAGATTGCTGTTGACTCAACAAGCGCAATAGCAATAATAACCTTACTGAACAATGTCTCTTCAAGCTTTGGATTTCTACCAATAGCTTCAAACGCTGCACGTGCAATTGATGCTTCTGCAATAGGTGTTGCCATCATTGAAAGAACTGCAATTGCTTTTGCAATATATCGTACTACTTCTGTCTCCATCTTAATAAATTATAAATAAGTTAAATATTTTCTTTCAGAGCGCTTGCTAAATATGATGTAACAAGCGAACCAAAAACTATAGCCTGTATTACCCCAGATAGTAGTGAGAGACCGATCATGGGTAGAGGGAGCATTAATGCGAAAATTCCCATTAATACACCTTGGAGTAATTCACCCGCAAACATATTACCAAATAATCTTAATGAAAGTGATATTACCTTTGCGAATTCAGATATTATATCAAGAAAACCAATAAATGCATCTATCAAACTCATCATGCCGTCTGCAATACTCTTCCTAAAGGCTAGAAATACCTGCTTTATCTTTATATATTTAAAAAAGTAGTTAAGTGGCTTCAACTTAACCACGCTAAATATTTGAGATGCAAGTACCGAGATTGTAGCTAGAGCAAAAGTAGTATTAAAATCGTTTGTATGTGACCTAAACACGCCAATTCCCTTATACGTGAAGCCTGTTAGAAACGGTAGGAATGTTAAAATGATATCTGATACTAGAATTAGAATAATCAAAGAAGATACCAAAGGTAGAATTTTCTTAGCAATTGCATCATCTCCAGCAATTTGATTAATTAGCCCTCTAACCATTTGAAAGACCATTTCTACCCCTAGCTGAAACCTACTTGGATTATGCACTCTAAACTTGCTGACAAAGTAGAAGAGGATTCCAAATAAAAACAGCTCTACAATAAACATAATCATTGTCCCTGTAATTGGGAAACCATGAAAGTAATCCAAAATCTGAACACTAATTGTTAGTGGATCCGAAGGAATGCTTAGCGGCATTATGAAGTTTTATTCTTAGAAGTTAGTAGGTTAAATCTCTTAACAAGGTACAAGCACATTAAAATTGATACCACATAACTAAGTACAAACATTGATATATAACCATAGGGATACGTTCCGAACTGATTATCAATCAATTTTCCTGCGTAAGACCCTCCAATTGCACTCAGAAAGAAAAGTACTAAAACAACAAACCCAAATTTAAGGGTTCTTTTATACAGTTCTTGTGAACGATTACCATCTTTTTCCATTATTTACCTATTGAAATTTTGATTTTGAATTCTATACCCATATCAACAATATTACAAGGTCTAATATTTAATGAATTCATAGCTTCTCTATTACGTTATCTATAAGTTCAATCTCTAAATTTACCGGCTTATATATTCCTCGGTCGATTAGGTACACTTCCACCTGTTTATCCAATCCAAAGAGAACCAGAATACCCATAACAAAAAATAGTGCACCGATTGTTCTTTTGAACCATCCGTTGGGATTAACCGCCCACTTTACCTTCTCAATAAATCTATACCCCAGAATTGAAATTGCATACAGTACTAATGCAAGCCCAATAATATAAATGACTAAGCTAATAAGACCATTTGCAAAGCTTAATGGAAGGATGGTTGCGATAATAAGTGAGTAGGTAGGACTACAGCTTGAGAAAACTGGGCCGAGTGATGCTCCAACTAATATATCCGAAAACCTTCCATTAATCCCTCCAGCACCTTCAAGAAGTTTCTCTGACGAGTTATTGAAACCCATCCAGTAGCTCATTTTTCCCCACCACATAGGAAAGAGAGTAAAAACTCCTAAAGACATTAGGATACCTCCAGAAACCAATCTCCATACCTGGGAGTCAACATTTAGAAATAGCGTAGAGACCTTTAGCATAAGAGTGAAAAAAAATATTGAAATCGACATTGAAAGTATAATCAGTAAAGCGCTTCGCTTCTCGCCAGACTTCAAACTTCCTCCAAGAATTACAGGTAGGAGTGTAAACACACATGGAGAGAGAATTGTAAGTACACCTGCAATAAATGAGAGAATAATTATTTCCATAATTCAAATAGTATACATGAAGATATTAACTTCCTGTAGCTTTGACCTTAATAATCTCATTTATAAACAAGGCTTCGCCCACCTGCTTGCCCTTAACCATAAGCTTTCCACTACTATCAGCTCCAACGATTACCCACCCAGGATTAGAGACAGTTATATAATACTCCCCTGGTACCTCAATCGTCTCATAACGACCTTTAGAATCAGAGGTAAAGCTACGTACAAACCTCTCCCACTTCGCCTCAAATAAATTGAAAGTAATATTGGGGATGCTTTTACCACTATTATCCACCACCGCCCCGTAATACAATCTGCTACTCATTTTAATACTATACTTAAACATTAGGAGTAGGGCAGAAACGGCCGTGAATATCCATGTATCAATATATCCTGGCCATTGATAGATTTGGCCAAGAGAAAGTAGTATTAACAGTGCAGGATTCGCATTATCAACTACGGAGAATACACCCGAAGCAATAGAATTAATTTTAGAAGTCACAACTTGAGAACCCTCAGGATCAAGCGGAATATTAAACTTTAGCCTAGAACCATTTTTCGCAATACTAAATTCTGAGCCGTAATATAGACTAGTATAGTGATCGTCAGCCGGAAGAGGGGAGAGCGCACTTGGAAAAGTATACCCCTGTTTCATTACAGAAATAGAATACTTCCCTTTATCCAACTTTAGATCCATAAAACCTATTACACTCGTAATATACGTCTTCACCAGCCGACCTGCAGAATATATACGTACAATCGCTCCTGAAATTGGCTTCTTAGTCTTTGAATCGTATATAACAGCCATACTCTTCCCCACTTTAAAGAAACCGAATATAGCAAAGAACCAAATAATATTCTGTATTAAATAGGAGGTTCTTCCCAACCAATACCCACCCTCATCCTTATTGAAATATCCAACCTCCCACTGATATGTAAGGTTACCTTCAATATCATATAGATACAGTTCGGATATAATGGAATATCTCTCCCTTATATTATTATTATCCTCAATTATAACCTCCCGTGTACTGGCATCTATTACAACTCTAGGATCACTTAAGTTGAAGCTAGAATATGTTTTGGTACTATCAAGAAAGTATGAATACTCCTTCTCATTACTATTAAATAGGTATTTAGATCCAGACAGTTTAATATACGACCTATTCAAATCAATTCTATCCAAATTATCCACTCCAAAACGCAGTGTATATGACGGATCTGTAATTTCACGAATACGTGGGGCATAGAGGACTTCAGAGGAGAAACCATTCGCAAACACATACTTAGCCATAAGGGATATTTCTAGACCAAAATATCCAATCACCATTACAAAGAATAGGGTGTAGAAAAGTAATCTCTGATATTTTGGTTTCATCACACAATGTATATATAACTATCTAATTATTGATAGCACATTGCAGATAATTTGAGGAGAACCTATATAAATATGATTAATAGATTTCAAAACTCTTCAACAACTTTTTATTTCCATCTATCTGGTATTTTAGTAGATCGGAATATATACCTGGTTTAGTAGATAGTTCCTTAGGAGAGCCAATAGCTTCAACTTTATGATTATTTAATACGATAACCTTAGTGGCATTTTGAATTGTAGAAAACCTGTGTGCAATTACAATTGCAAAGTCCAAATATCTAATCTAGATATATACAATTCTCACCCCATTGTACAAAGATATAGCCCTATGATATAATATCCTCCGTTGAATGTAGATTTTACGAAATAAGCACCTTACGGTTTAAATTTTATTTTCGGTTATCTATAGGAAACTGAAAATAAAATAATTATAAACAATCGTGAGAAATTTTCACAGAAATAATAGCGGATACCGTTCAGGCGGTTTCGGAGGAAGAAGATCATTTGGATCTAGAGGTGGTGGTCGTAGGTCTAGCTTTAAAGGCAATATCATAACAATTGATAAGTTAATTGCAAAGGCTGTTGATACGAAACCCGTTAACATTTACGTTGACGACTACAACTACTCTCAGTTCGATATTGATACAATTCTAAAAAGAAATATATACGAAAAAGGATACAGTAGCCCAACTAAGATACAATACGAGGCAATACCACAGATATTAGAAGGCAAGGATATTCTAGGGTTAGCAAGTACTGGATCTGGTAAAACAGCTGCATTCCTAATTCCAATGTTAAACAAGGTAATTAAGGAAAGATCAAACAAATGTTTGATCATAGTCCCAACTCGAGAACTAGCTATGCAAATCCAAGATGAACTAAGACAGCTTTCATACAATACAGGTATTGGAAGCGTATTAATCATCGGAGGTAATAGTATGCGAACTCAGTTGAGTATACTTCAAAGAAACCCACAGTTTGTAATTGCAACTCCAGGTAGATTGAAAGATCTAACTGAAAGAGGGTCAATAGACCTTTCAATTATTAATAATGTGGTACTAGACGAAGTAGATAGAATGCTAGACATGGGATTCATAGACGATATTAATTTCATTGTGAGAAAATTAAACAAGGACAGACAATCTCTTTTCTTCTCTGCAACAATGAATAGAAAATCTGAGGATATTGCAAACACTCTTCTCAATAACCCTGTAAGAGTACAAACTGAAGCTCAAAAGCCAGGTGAGAATGTTGATCAAGACGTAGTTAGACTTGAAAGAGGTCAGAATAAGTTCGAAGTACTACTAGCTCTCCTACAAAAAGAGGAGTTAGAGAAAGTATTAATCTTCACATCTACAAAGCGAGAAGCCGAGAAGCTATCTAGAGCTCTTAGAGATGAAAAGATCTATGTAGACTCATTACACGGAGATAAGAAGCAAAGTCAAAGAAGCCGAATTATAGACGATTTCAAGAAAGGAAGAATTGACGTACTAATAGCAACAGACGTAGCATCTAGAGGATTAGACGTTAACAATATCACACACGTAATCAACTATGATATGCCACAGTCATACGATGACTATACACATAGAATTGGTAGAACTGGTAGAGCAGGTAAGAAAGGTTTCGCCCTAACTTTCATATAAAAATCCCTATACACATAGGTCAAGAATAGTTCAACCATTTTGATTGGTGGATTAAATATTTCTCCCATAGACGTTTTGCTGTACAATCAGCTATATGGCAGAACTAAAAACCAAACCCACTAACCAAAGCGTTATACAATTCATAGAGAGTATATCGGACGCGACGAAACGAGATGATTGTATGACGATACATAATATGATGACAGAAATCTCTCACACTGCACCTAAGATGTGGGGTACCAATATTATTGGCTACGACCTATACAGCTATGAGTATGCATCAGGTAGAAAAGGGGAGTGGTTCATAATTGGTTTTTCACCTAGAGTATCGGCCTTAACATTATACTTAATGAGTGGATATGAACATTTCCCCGAAACACTTTCTAAGCTAGGTAAGTATAAGGTGGGCAAATCCTGTCTCTACATTAAGAAACTTTCAGACATAAACATAGAGGCATTAAAAGAACTCATAACCAAATCATACCTACACCTTAAAAAAGGAGATAAGCCACAATACTAATGCTACAAGCAAATTTCAAGCAAATACTCGTAAACAACACCCCACTACTACACGATATTAACATTGAGATACACAGTGGCAAGGTAACAACAATCCTTGGGCCCAATGGATCAGGAAAGAGCACAATTGCAAAAACGATACTAGGATTTCCACATATAAAAGCAGAAGGGAAAGTGGAAATGGATGGTATAAATATAACCAACCTTCCACTTCATAAAAGAGTACAGGAAGGAATATATCTAAGTCACCAATCTCCAAGCGGTATATCTGGAATTAGACTATCCTCCTTCCTAAGAACTGCATACCTACAAATGAATTACATCGATCCAAAACTTGACCTACTATCTTTTAGGAAAGAAATGGTAGTTCAGATGAAAACACTAGGCCTCAAACAAGATATATTAGACAGAGAGCTTCATGTAGGATTTTCGGGAGGAGAGATGAAAAAAATCGAATTCCTTCAACTAATACTCTTCAAACCGAAATATGCAATACTAGACGAGATTGACTCTGGCTTAGATATAACAGCTAGAAAGGTTATATTTGAAATCATTAAACAACTTAGTATCGAAGGGATGGGGTTTTGCATAATTACACACAGAGAGAATATTGCCAATGAACTACCAATAGATAAGCAGTACAACTTAGGTGGTGGCACAATTACCCATGAGTAACTACACATTAAGTCCAGAAACAATAACTGAAATATCTAGGCGGAAGGAAGAACCAAGTTGGATGCTTGAAGTACGGCTAGAAGCCCTAGAAACCTTCAAAACTATGCCAAATCCACAATGGGGACCAGATATATCCGAAATAGATTTCAACAAAATACAATATTACACACCTGGGGAAAGTACCAAATCAGCTTGGGAGAGCATACCTCAAAAGATACTAAATGATTTTGAGAAGATTGGAGTACCACAACGAGAAAGAAAGTTTCTAGCAGGGGTATCTACACAGTATGACTCTGAAATTATATACCACAACTTTAAAAAGAGATTTGAAAACACTGGAGTAATATTTGAGAGCATAGAAAATGGTCTAAAAAAATATCCCCACATATTTAGGGAATACTTTGGGAAAATTATAAGTGCAAAAGATAATAAATATGCAGCACTAAATACCGCCTTCTGGAGTGGAGGAAGTTTTGTCTATGTTCCTAAAGGTATAAAGCTTGTGTTACCAATTGAAACATACTTTAGAATTAACGCCAAGGCACTAGGACAATTTGAAAGAACTCTAATTATAGCTCAAGAGAAATCCTCCATACACTATATAGAAGGCTGTACCGCACCTCAATACCTAGCATCATCCCTCCACTGCGGAGTTGTAGAGATATTTGCAATGAAACAATCACACGTAACATATACAACCCTCCAAAACTGGTCTACAAATGTCTATAACCTTGTAACAAAAAGAGCACTTGCTAAAGAAGAAGCTTTGGTAGAGTGGGTAGATTGCAATATTGGCTCAAAGATAACTATGAAATATCCCTCGGTAATACTAGAAGGGGATAGATCAGTAGGAAAGCTAACATCGTTAACTCTAGCTTCAAATGGTCAGCAGATAGATTCAGGGGGGAAGATGATACACATTGGCAAGGAAACCCAAAGCATTATTCGCTCTAAGACTGTATGTTCAAATGGTGGTACAGCCACGTATAGAGGACTTTCCAAAATAACGAAAGAAGCCAACAATAGTAGGGCGTTTGTAGATTGTGACTCACTCATTCTAGATATACACTCTAAATCTCTCGCAATACCAGAGGATGTAGTCGAAAATAGTAGCTCAGTGTTTGAGCACGAGGCATACATATCAAACATATCTCAAGACCAACTTCATTACTTAATGTCCAAAGGAATCTCTGAAGATCGTGCCCGAGATTTAATAGTACAAGGGTTTGCGGAATCAATAGTGCAACTACTACCAAATGAATATTCCGTTGAACTTGAACGAATACTATTTCATTTTAGCAAGAAGGAAGGATATGAGTAATAGAGAAGTAAAAGTATTACAAATAGACAGAATCAAGAATGAAAGGGTAGTGAGAATCACCAAAGACAGCGAGTACATACTAAAGTGTAACCCAAATACTACTGGTGAGTACACTCTTAAGTTCATCCCAATTGCAGAGGATATCACAATAAATGTTAGACTTAACGCATACTTAGAGCATAATTCTCACCTCACTCTTAAAATAATCTTCCAACAGGTAAACAAGTCCAATAACTTCAACTACCTATTTAATGGAAAGATAATACTTTTTGACGATAGTAAAGCTAAAGTATTTCCAATAATACAAACCCAAGGGAATATGGCTACAGCCAACCATAAATTATCAATAGGGGGGATTGATCCAAATACAATAGAATACCTATCATCGAAAGGTCTATCAAAACTAGAGATTGAAAGTATTATAAAAAGTGAAATAGATGGACTTTAGTAGTTTCTAACCACTACCTTATCTACATACTTAGACATGATACTTGCAAACTCATTTAGCTCTCCTTCATTAAAACTATTACTATTATCCAAACTCATATCTATTGACTTTCCACTTCTAAAATTCTGAATGTAATATATTGGAGATCCCTTCACCAACTTCCCAATCTCTTCCATTATCTTAGTATTGTGCATACCTTTAACTACCGTAGTTCTGAACTCATACTCCACCCCAGAGTTTTTCAACATATCGATAGTCTCTTTGATATTCTGTGATTTCATTCCACCATTCACCCCCTGTTTATACATTTCATCCTCATATTTAACATCCATCGCCCAGTAATCAACCAAACCAGTTTCAAGAATTTCCGCGACCTTAAGAGGAAAGGTACCGTTGGTATCCAGTTTAATTTGCAATGTTGGTACCTCAGTACGTACTCTAGATATGAAAGGTATTAGGTCTTTATGTACAGTTGGTTCACCACCAGTAATTACAAATCCGTCTAACTTACTTTCCCGCTCTTTCAAGAACTGCACGACCTCATCTTCTGTGATGATGTTCTCTTCCTTCAATTCCTCAGTCACTAATTCAGGATTATGGCAGTATGGGCATCGCAAATTACAACCGTATGTAAAAGCGACCGCCGCCACTCGGCCTGGAAAATCAAGAAGGGTGAGTTTTTCTAGGTGTTGTATTAACACGGTTATTTAGTCTTAGTAGCTGTTGCTACAAAAGTCTTTCTATCTATATACTCTGACTTCTTCCCTTTGTTCCATTGCTGTACAGGCCTAATATATCCAACCACTCGTGAATATACCTCACACTTTTGTCTTTGCATTGTCTTTTTCATCTAACTATATAAATAATGTTAAATACTAATCTTTATAACCGATTTCGATATCACACTTAGGACAGAATTCATGTTCTCCATTTAAATACCCATGCTTAGGACAAATACTAAATGTAGGGGTAATTGAAAAGTATGGGAGTGCATAGTTTGTAGCGACCTTTTTTACAAAACTCTTGGTAGCTTCAACATCTGGCATTCTTTCTCCAAGAAACAGATGAATAACTGTTCCACCTGTATACTTTGTCTGAAACTCATCCTGAAGATCCAAGGCTTCATATGGATCGTGAGTATGACCAACCGGTAGGTGGGAGGAGTTGGTATAGTATGGTTCCTCACCTGTAGCCCCCTCTATATCATTAGCAGTTTTTATATCTGGATATATCTTTCTATCTGCCTTAGCAAATCTATATGCGGTACTCTCTGCAGGTGTAGCCTCTAAGTTAAAGAGCTGATTAGACTGATTCTGATAGTCGGCTAGCTTTTCTCTCATATAGTCCATAACTTCTAATCCAAATGCTCTACCTTCTTCTGTTGTAATATCCTTATCCATAAAATTAAGAATTGACTCATTAAGACCGTTAATACCTATTGTGTTAAAGTGATTCTTCCAATACTCTCCAAACCTCTGTTTAATATCATGCATATAGAACTTAGCGTATGGGTACAGGCCTTTATCTGTATATTCCTCTATAAAGCCTCTCTTAATATCTAAACTCTTACGTGCAATATCCATCAAGTTACCTAATTTCTCGAAATACTCCTCCTTACTCTTGGAAGTATAACCAATTCTAGGTAGGTTAACCGTAACTACGCCAATACTACCTGTAAGGGGATTAGAGCCAAATAGCCCTCCACCTCTTTTCTTCAACTCTCGGTTATCAATTCTAAGCCTACAACACATAGACCTTGCATCGTCTGGATTCATATCAGAGCTTATGAAATTGGAGAAGTATGGAATTCCATACTTGGCAGTCATCTCCCAAACTGGCTTTAGTTTCTCATTATCCCAATCAAAATCTTTAGTTATGTTATACGTAGGTATAGGGAATGAGAAGACTCTTCCTATACCATCTCCCTCTATCATCAGCTCTGCAAAAGCTTGGTTAAACATATCCATCTCCTTCTGAAAATCCTTATACTTTTTATCCATATACTTACCTCCAATAATCACAGCTTCCTGTGCTAACTGACCTGTAGGAGTGACATCCATGGTTACATTTGTAAACGGAGTCTGGAAACCAACCCTGGTAGGGACATTCATATTAAATAGGAATTCCTGTAAATGTTGCTTAACCTGTTTATAACTCAGCTTATCGTAATATATGAATGGAGCTAAATAGGTATCAAAGCTTGAAAAAGCCTGCGCACCTGCAGCCTCTCCCTGAAGTGTGTAAAAGAAATTCACAATCTGACCTAATGCGGCAGGAAAATGCTTAGCCGGAAGGGAAGTAACCTTGCCTGGTACACCTGTAAAACCTCGAAGTAATAAATCCTGTAAGCTCCAACCACAACAGTACACCGTAAGCATACCCAAGTCGTGTATATGTAGATCAGCATTAATATGAGCATTTCTTACATCCTCTGGGTATATTGTATGCAACCAATAATTTGCCTGAACAGAAGTAAATATATGATTATTCAGACCTTGCCATGAGTATGCCATATTCCCATTCTCATTCACTCTCCAATCTAATTGATTGATATAATCACCAACTAGATTCTCAGCATCAATTAGAGACTTAATATTCCTAACTCGATTGCTAACATCTGAATGTAGCTCGTATGCAACAGAGGTCTTTCCATGTCCATAGTCCAATAATGTTTGCTTAACTATCTCCCTAATCCTAGAGGTATTAATCTCTGGAACTTCAGACAGTTCATTGTGGATCCTATTATCAACCTCAAGTGCAATCTCTTGAGCTCTCTTCTTATCATTCCCTCCCACAAAATCAGCCGCTTTATATATACTCTTAGCAATTCGATCAAGATTATAGGGCTCTTTTTCTCCTGACCTTTTAATTACAAACAATGCACGTGACACTTTGAGAGTTCTATTTGAACGTACCATAAATACAGGCAGTCAGTTTAATCGATGAAGATACGCATCAAATCAATGACCAGCTACATCACCTATAACAGCGACGTATTCGCACATAATTGAATTTTGCCATCATCGATAACAAGACTAATTCGAAAGGGGACAGGAGTCAACGACCTATAATCAATGCATAATGAGTTATATGCGTTATACTAGTTTAAGTAATAGTTTGGGTCGCAACTATAAGATATATTATCCATTCTAAGAGAGAGTATTCTTTAAGGATATGTCATATGGTAAAATACAAAGCTCAGTTAAAAATATTACATATGTCAAACAACAACATCCTAACAAAGATTAGTTCATTCTTTATCTCAAGAGGTAAATTTACAGTATTAATTACACTCGCTCTCATACTATTAGGTACATACAGCTACACATCACTTCTCAAAAGAGAAGGATTCCCAACTATTAACATTCCTGTGGTAATTGTCACAACTCCATATTTCTCTCAGAACCCTCAACTAACCGAAGAGAAGATTTCACAACCAATTTCTGAAATTATAAAAGATCAGGAGGGGGTTAAGGATATAACAACGACATCGACAGCTAATTTTTCCAATATATTTATATCACTTGAGGATACAGTAGAGGACCCAACTGAGTTTAAGGAGAAGCTTGAAACCGAAATTAAAAACAAACTCCCTGATACACAAACTTCTGTAACCATACCCAATGCAGGACTAATAGACGGAGAAAACGATCTTGTATTCTCCCTATATTCCAATAAACACTCAATCGAAGAGCTACAAAAGAAAGCTGTCGAAATCGAGAAACATTTAACCGCCAGCACATTAATTAAAAAGGCAACTGCTAAATTCCAGATTGAAGACACTCTCAACGTATCTACGGGAAAGGTAGAAAAAGTACGAAATGGCTTTATTAGGGTAGGTGTAAATGATGAGGGTTTTAAAACATATGACGCAATAAACATTGGGGTACATAAGAAATCTGAAGAAATTGGAGCATTGGAGCTATCAAATGAAGTTCGAGATATGGTTTCTGAAATACTCAAGGAGGATAGTTTCAAAGATATAAATGCCGTATACCAAGGTGATCCAGCAATAACACTTGAACAACAAATAAACTCACTAGAAAGCAACGCACTGGCTGCAATCGTTACCATATTTATAATCCTACTACTTTTTATAAACCTTAGAGCAGCAATCCTTCTTGCGATATTCATTCCACATACACTTGCCAGCGTTTTCTTAACCTTCACAGTACTAGGATATACTCTGAATACAATATCTCTATTTGCATTAATATTGGTTCTAGGGCTTTTTGTAGACGACGGAATAATTGTTGTTGAGGCTATAGACTACTACAAGAGAAAGGGCCACAAGGGGATTGAAGCGGTTAAATTAGCCATAAAAGATATTGGAGTTGCAGACATATCAGGAACACTTACAACCGTTTTAGTATTCATCCCCCTCGTTACAGTTCAAGGGGTACTTGGAGATTTCATAAGAATACTACCTCTCACAGTAATAATATCTCTATTGGTTTCACTTGTTATAGCATTAACAATACTCCCTTATCTTTCAAATATATTCCTAAGCGACAGCAATAAATCTAAGAAGAATTTGATTACTATAATTTTAAACTATATTCCTTCGCTGCTTATAAAGTTAAGCGAATATAGTGGAACAATAGTAACAAAAACGCTCTCCAAGTTAAGCTATAAAATAGGAATCTTTATCCTAACCATTGCGATAATTGGAGTAGGTGGATACTATGCCAGCATGCTCTCATTCTCATTCTTTGCCGCGGCAAAAGACTCTGACCTCATTACAATATCCATGAGATATAACAATGTACGAACAATTGAAGAAGCAAGAGAACTATCTATTGAAGTAGAGAAGGATATAGCAAAAGAATATGAAGATGAAATACTAGAGATGGTATATTTTGAGGGATCAATCAGAGGCTCAGACCTGAGAGTTGTATTAAGCGATATAAACGACCGTGATCTGAAAGCTCCAGAGATTGTGGGTAGGATTAACGACGGGGCTTTTAATAGCGACAAAGCATCTATAACGGCCTCGGTAATATCTGCAGGCCCTCCTTCATCTCAATACCCATTTGCAATGCAGGTATACTCCGAGGATCAGGAAATTCTAAAGAGTATAACCAACAGAATAAAGGCAGAGGTTGTCAATTTTAAGCTTGATAGTGGAATTATCGTAGAGGACGTGAGGGTATCATACATTGAAGATATAAGAACAAAAAACGGGCAGAGATATGCAGAACTTTCTGCAAAGTTGAGCGATAATAATAACAGTGCGGCATTACTTGAATTACAGGAGAAAGTTGAAAGTAATTATTCCAGCTCAGAGGATTATAAGTTGGAGTTTGATTTTGGGCAGGAGACAGAAAATGCCAATTCATTTAGCTCTGTTTCAATTGCAGCGGTAGTATCTATTATAGCGATGTACATACTACTCGTGTTACAGTTCAACTCATTCTCACAACCACTGCTAATACTCCTTGCAATTCCATTTAGTTTTCCTGGTCTATTCGCAGGTCTATACTATACCAATAACCCAATGAGCTTCTTTGTAGTAATTGGAATAACAGGGCTCATAGGTATAGTTGTAAACAATACAATTATGCTAATTGAATATGCTAATACTCAAAGAGCTCTAGGGAAAGGGATTGTTGAATCAATATCAGAAGCTGTAAAACTCAGGACTCGACCTATACTCGCGACATCACTTACAACTGTGGCAGGCTTGTTTCCACTCGCTATATCAGAGCCATTTTGGGAACCACTAGCTTTCACTATAATCTTTGGATTATTATCAAGCGTAGCCATGCTTGTTCTCTCTCTTCCTCTTTTCTACTACATATTTGAAGCAATAAGAGAGGCTGTTTATAGTAAATTCGCAAAAGCTACTGTTCAAAAACAATAGAACTAACTTGAGCTCCAAGAGAACCTAGGTTTGTTATTAATTCTTGTTTCATTGTCCTTGGTCCACAAACATAAAAGTATTGATCAAAACTCTCGACAGCACTTTGCAGGAAGGACATATCAATTCTTCCATAGTGTATGTCTTGAACTTGCTCTTGAGTTAGTGTGAATATTAAATCCTCAGGATTATCCTTAAAGATATCAATAAGTTCATCTCGTAAAATAATATCTTTCTCCAATTTGTTTGAGAAAAGTAATTTATTTCCCTTAATCTTACCTTCTTTTTTAAGATCACGAAGAATAGCAATAAAAGGGGTAATACCAGCCCCACCTGCAATAAACACTCCATTACCTTCGTAGTTGATAGTTCCCCATGGTTCACCAATTATTAGCTCATCCCCAACATTTAAGGAGAGCAACTCCTCAGTCATACCTGAATGAGTAGGGAATTGGTCAACACGATAGCTTTTGATTATAAATTCTAGATAGTCATCAGAATTAAGTGAAGTAAAAGTAAAAGGATGCTTATTTTCCTTCCACCCTTCCTTATTAATACTAACTTCAGTTGCTTGGCCAGGAATAAACGAATACCCAATTGGTTTCTCTAAAACATAACGATTAACATTATGGGTAACACGTTCTATTTTAGTAATTTTACAATTCATTATAACTATAGTATTCAAATTAATTACATAATATATATCTTACACTATTAATCCTAATATATATCTGAGTATAATACAGTCATGTTAATGAATAAAACGAAGAAAACAATCCTACTGGTATTCACTTTAGGAATTATGCTGGTAACGATTGGACTAATCATATATTTGGGGCCAGAAGCTATAATTGAGAAACTTGGAATAGAGAATAGTTACCTGTTTATATTCCTATTTTCCATCCTAGACGGTGTCTCATTTTTAACTGCAGCATCTTTCTTTTCAATACTGGTACTTATGTCCGCACAACTACCAATCCTACCGCTTATAATAATTTCTGCGTTTGGATTAACTATCGGAGATACTCTCTACTATACCCTTGGAAAGAATATTAAAGAGTTAGGAGAGGAGAGTAAATATGCACAACCCGTTAAAAAGCTTAAAGATTGGATGAATAAATTCCACCCAAGATGGAGATTTCTATTCATATTCCTCTATACATCAATCTCACCATTCCCCAAGGATATACTTTGCCTTACATTAGGTTTAACCGATTACAACTTTGCGAAAGCAATGATCCCTATGCTTCTGGGAAATGGGGCATTTGTGGGAATACTTCTATTTACCGCTAGCCTTTTTTAATAGTTATGAACAAAATGAAAGTATCATTACTGCTATTCAATCTCTGCTTGCTTGCGAGTATAGCTGGCAACTATGTGATTACCAACTACTTTCCAACTAGACTCGTTAACCCAGACCTAATGTTTATGATATTTCCATACCATATTACCTACGAATATGCCTCAGATGTGCTATTCATATTAGGGATTGCTGTTTTTGCCCTAATGTACTTCTTAACCGTTAAGCAGAAACGATATGACATGATTAACATGATTTCTATTTTCTATATATTCAGATCCATACTCATGATTCTCACCCCACTGATGAGGCCCACAGGCGTTGATATGCCCTCTCATGGGATATTCAGGGAGCAGATTACACAGTTTGGAATGTTTCCATCAGGACACGTGGGATTACTCGCCATTATGTACTTTATGATTTCAGCAGAGGAATTTCCAAAACTCAAAAAGTTCTTTCTATATTTAGTCATTGCCTCAGCAATACTGATGATTATTAGTTTAGGCCACTATAGTATTGATGTAGCAGGTGGAATAATGCTGGCGTACATCGTAGTTAACGAGTATAGAAAGAGAACAGAGGGTAGGGGAGAGGTATAGGTCAAACAAATACTCTCACTATTCATATCTTAATGCATCCAAGGCAGAGATTTTTGTAGCTCGTTTTGCAGGTACATATCCCGTTCCCACACCAATTAAGAGAGAGAGTAGTAGTATCAAAGCTCCAAAAAGAAATGGAACATTTGTAATATTAATAAATCCGCTACCATTTACTATCGAAAATATACTAAGTACCAGACTCAAAAGGAATCCCAATAACATACCAAAAAGAAGTCCGAGAACTCCACCGAAAAAGCCCATTATCATAGACTCGGTTAAGAATAACTCCTTAACCTCTGATGACTTCATACCAATTGCCTTCATTAAACCAACCTCTCTCGTACGCTCAAGTAGAGAAACTGTTAGGGTATTAAACATCCCTAAGGAAGCCACCGCCAATGCCACAACTCCCAATACAGCAAGAAATATTCTAGCCGTCGAAAAAAGCTTATCAATTTGGCTTACAGTATCGACCACTGAAATAGTCCCATATCCACTTGATTCAACCGCAGCACGAATACTAGCTAGATTATCAGGCTCGTCTACTATTACTTTTATCTGCGAATATTTTGTAGTACCCATAGATTTTAGATCTACGAAGGGTACGTAAATTAGGGGAGTACCCTCATCAGGTAGCACACCAATAATTGAGTACTCTGTTTCTGTAGACTGAGTTTTAGTCTCTCCAGATGTATTGCCTGACTCTACAATAAATAGCGTTAACTTAACTTTGCTACTTAAAGCATCACTTTCATTTATTCCTAGAATTAATAGGGCTGATCTATTAAGCACTAGTTCTCTATTTTCACGTCCCGTAATTTCAACAGTAACTATATTTTCTAATTCTTTCTCATTGACTAGCGATGGTATTTCAACAATTGGGAGGGTATTATTATCCTCTCCTAACACTCTTGGAGATACTATTTCAATACTCTCTATTCCAAGGACATCATCAACCTCTTCTTCGCCCTTTTCTATATAGTTCACAGTTGCACTAAGTTCATTGCTATCGAACACTTTACCTGTTGAAGGCTTGATAGCAGATTCACTGAGATATTTTGTTGTAACACCATAGACAGCCATATTAGTTTCGGAATTGCTATAGTTAACCTTACCTACAGCTGTTATTACAGGAATTGCATCTACTACACCATTAATGCTTTTAAATTGTGACAAGGAGGCATCGGTTAGAAGTAAGTCGTCTGAAAGACCTGGTACAACGTCTGTCTGCCTTAGTTCATCCAATCGGGCAACTCTATCAATTACAAGCTTCTCTAAACCGTAACCAATTGACACCAAGAATACAATCATTCCAATCCCAAGCGTCATTCCACCCATTGTAATATAGGTACGAGTCTTCTTTGCCACCATATTCTTAAATGATATCTGCATTAGGTTAACCCTACTAATACTCCCAATTCTCTCTTTATCAAACACCTTTACCAAGTGATTATACTGTTTAGTGAATATGTGTGTATCAATAGAGGAATCTCTAAATACCCACCTGAGAGATATCAATATCACATGATTTAGCGTAAAGAGAGTTATAAGTACAATGAAAGATAGAAGTTGTGAAGAATTTTTAATAAATCTTTTTAAGAAGTTACTGTTCATGATGCATTACCTCCTTTTTCTTTAATTTGGGTTTTAATATTTTGCTTTCAATCTCATCATTAGTATATTCCTTTATAATCTCACCATCGAACATTTCAAGTGCTACAGTGGCGTAGGAGAGATAATCTAGGTCATGAGTTACCATTACAACAGTTTTCCCCTCTCTATTGAGTTTAGTAAGGAGATCCATCAATTCAAGCCCGGAATTATAATCAAGGTTACCTGTTGGTTCATCAGCAATTACAAGCATTGGGTCTGTGGTTATACCTCTTGCTAGTGCAACTTTCTGCTGTTGGCCTGAAGAGAGTTCGTTAGGATGGTGACCAGCCCAATCAGACATATTAACCTCCGACAATTTATTTCGAGCAATTGTGTTTGCTTCTACCTGCTCATAACCATTTAATATTAAAGGAAATGCCACATTCTCAAGCACGTTTAAAGACTTAATCCAGTTAGGTTGCTGGTAGATCATACCAACACCTTTCTTTCTTAAAACGGCACGATCATCGTCATTAAGGTTGAAGTATAGATTATTAGCATTGTATGACACCTTACCGCTTGTAGGGACCTCTAGACCCAGTAGGATATGCAGAAGTGTCGACTTACCACAACCAGAGGGTCCAAAAAGAACAACGAAATCACCTTTATGAATTTTCAACGATATATTCTTTAATACAGTCAATTCCTGTTTCCCTACAGTATATACTTTAGTTACATCATTACATGATAGTATTTCGTTTGCCTCAGAATTGTTCTTCATGTTTTTCATAACTATAATCCAAATATTCTAAATATTTCACTGAGATTTAAGAGGACTAGATCAAGTGCTGAGCTTGTAGCTTTTGGTGCGATTGTAACAACGTCTATACTTCGTGACTCATTCCCTACAGCGTCTCTAGATATTGCCCTTAAATGGTATACCTGACTTGGGGTTAACCCACTTATAACAACCACATGATTAGTAGAAAGGTTTGTATCCTCTGTAGTTTTCTGTGAATACGTAGTTCCAGTCCCTTCCCCAAACTCAATCTGACTTGTGGAAGGTTCATCTGTATCCCATGTTACAACCAGTTGTGCGTTAACAGTTCCTGCGGCAAACCCAACAGGTGGTACCGTCCCACCAATTACTTTAAGGTTGGAAATTGCAGGTGGTCTAGTATCAATTGAGGTTGTAAAGGTGATTGGGTCGGATACGGCCATGTTACCTAATGCATCCAAGCCCTTAACAAGAAGTACATAACCAGTTGAAGGAAGTAGCCCAGTTACAACCATACTATGGTTACCTTTAACAAGTTTCAAATCAACCAAATCCCTCTCATTGTCCCTAGATGCAGAAGGAGATACAGTCACAATGGATGTGATAGCGGTATTAGACTTCCATGACACTAATATAGTAGTTTCAGCTGTATCAGCAACCTGCTGAAGAGTGATTTCAGAAACCTGAGGCCTTGGAAGTGTCTCAAATGAATATATATCACCTGTATACTCCTCCCCCTCACTATCAAATCCATTTAACCTGAAATAATACTTCGTACCATCATCAAGCCCAGTCAAGATAGTACTATATGAGGACTCCTGTCTCGCAGTTTCAACAACCTTAGATCCACCAAAATCCGTTGTTGTTCCATAATATATTTTTACTCGGTTTGCATTTAGAGAAGTAAATGTGAGTATTGCAGAATCTAACCTAATGCTACTAGTTTGAACTTCTTTAATGCTTGGGGCTGAATCCGTTTTCAAAGTCCTCTCAGGACTTACACCGGTGTTTCCGTCTTCATCAGTCCATTTTGCGACATAGTAGTAGGTAGTATTTGGACTAAGGTTGGTTAAACTAATGACATGGTCAGTTACCTGGGCAGAGTTAGAAGGCTCTTCTTCTAGATACTCACCGGTTTTAACACCATATGCAATTTTGCTATCGCTAGTTCTGCTAGTAGTCCACAGTATTTTACTCTTTCGTGTAGTTGTTTCCGTAGAGACTGGCCCTGAAGTTAATACCGCAGCCTCAGTGTAACTGCCCTTTGGTATTAAAGTATCGGCATTAGCGTAGCTAGGATTTGCAATTGAAATATCTGAGGAGTCCATTGATGCCACTCGCCAGTAGTATAGTTTGGATTCTGATACGGTATCAACAAAAGCAGTTCCTTTTGTTGTCCCCACACTTGACCATGTAGCCCCATCCTCGGACCTCTCCACTTTATATGTTAAATCACCTAGACCAACGTAATCTGGCACATCCCATGCAAGTGAGGCTCTCCATAGTGAGACCGCTTTAATTGAGGCATCAGAAACGCTGAAGTTCTTTGGAGGGTTAGGGTTCTCTGATTCCAAGTTAAATACTCCACTAACAACATTTGTAGGGGAGTAGTTTCCAAGATCATCGACGACCACTACACTAATTGTATTATTCCCCCTTACAACCCCTGGCAAAACAGAAGCAGATACTGCTGTACTCTCACTGTAGAAATAGGTAGCAGAATTCCCTTGTAGAGTAGCTAAAGTTGAGGGAGGAGGGGTATTAACCATGTAGTAATAGTTTGCAATTGTTCGACCATCCGCAGGTGTAGCACTGCTCCATGATATTGAGAATAGGTTTGTTGCAGAGGAGGTGGGAGTTATTGTCACCACAGCATCACCAGGGAAAGTAGGGGAGTCTCCACCAAATGAAACCGATGCCGTTCTGTATGTTGCAGAAGAGGAAATATTTCCTGCCAAATCAACTGTTCTAAAATATATTGTATTTGGCCCAACGACAATATCACTGTCTCGAGTGGAATCTAAATATAGTGGAGGTACTTCATCTGTTGGTATTATTGACATACCCGTATTAGAATCTGTCTCAAGACCTCTCCAACTGCTCTGATTGTTTATTGAGTACTGATATCCTAAAACGCCAGAGGTTGCATCAGTTGCAGCAATAACGCCTGTTGTTGGCCATGAGAAATACATATCATTTACACTTGAGAAATTCCCTCCACCACCAGAAATTGAAGTTACATTTACAGGTACAACTGAGTCATATTTAAATGAAAGGACATTTTCACTTTCACTACTACTTCCACCATAGAAATTGCCTGCCATATCAACAGCAAGCACTGAAATATCATATCTTCTGTTTTCTACAAGTTGAAGACTTGGGACATTTGAAATATTTATAGATGTTGTTGTTACGATATACGGACAATACTCAAAGGCAACACCATCATCTATACCTTCAAGAACTCCGGCACTATCAACAGGGTCATTACTTCCTTGCCCATCATTAACTAACATCTCCTTAATAGAGATACAATATCCAAGTATCTCTCCATCAAGGTCTGTTGCACTATCCCAATCAATTGTAGGCTCAATATTAGTCCACTGTGAATCAGTAGCATTTGTAAACTGAATATCTTGTGCGTTAGTAGTAGGGTCAACAGTATCTACTATAAAAGCAACGGTTGATAGTGTCGCAGAACTCCACTGTGAGGTTGCATCTAATCCATCTGTCGACATAACCCTCCAATAATAGCCACCATCAGTTAGTTCCTGTCCAATCGTTCCGATCGTATACAACCCTCCATTTAATGGTCCACCGAGAGTAAAACTCTGTTCTCCCTGATTAAGAAAGCCAGAAACATATTCCATAACCACATTCATGAATCCAATATCACTAGCAACTTGGATAGTGAAATATAATTGATCAGAAAGATTCTCGTCTGTAATTGTAAAGTAAAAAGTAGGGGTATTGTTATTTATATAGCTACCATCAACTAATCTAATTGGTCCTAGTTCAGTAGGATCAGCTGGTGCCACATTTAACATAACGGTGAAATGATCAATCCCTTCATCATATTCAACCCAGTCAGAACAACCTGCTGTACCACATAATCTTACCTGCCATTTATAATTTGTTAGATCAAGCAACCCTGATACAGTAACGGTACCGGTAACTGGGGTGTCTACATAATTAACCGGATTACCAGTATGCGTAGCTGTATTAGAAAAAGATGAACTAGATTGTACAAGCTCAAATTCTGGAGTTAAGCTCATTTCTCCCCCACCTGACATACTAACCAATAGTATAACGGTGGTAGCACGGCTATAGCCTCCTGATGTGATTAATGTAACCCCATCAGATTGAAACTGCTGAAGTAGGGTAGGTGAGTTAGGATATGGAACCAAATTATAGGTACCAACTCCACCCATTCGAGTAGGTCCACCTCCATTTACTGTAACAGAACCGGAAAAGGAATTTGATTGAAAGTACACTGCAACTCTTCCACCACCACCTCCACCAGCGCTAGTGGTAGCTCCATCTCCACCATTTGCGCTAATAGTTCCATTCCCACTAAAAGTATTTAATATCAAATAAACGCTACCTCCGGCTCCACCTCCAGGATGAGCAAGTCCAGGTGGTATAGATTCACCATTTGCAATAATTGGTCCAAGAAGTTCAAAAGTTCCACCAACGGTTAACCTAACAGCACCACCACCAAATCCACCAGTCAAACTAGTATATCCACCACCACCAGATCCAAGTTCAGTAGGAGTTAGTGCCACTCCTGAGATTCCACCACCCAGAGAGTATAAACCATCTCCACCTGGTCCTCCATGGCCTCCACCACCATTACCGTTTGAAGACGTCGCTACTCCAGGTGTTGGACCAGAGTTACCTTTATAACCTTTCATTCTGGCATCAATAGAACCAGTCGAAGCCACAGTTAAGTTATTAGTGACAGTTAAATCAATATGGTATGTATTAAGGGTTAAATTACCTGAATGTGTAATTATTCCATTAACAGTGAGATTACTATATGTTCTACTTACATTAGCAAACAATATTGCAGTTTCGGGTATGGTTAAATCAGAAACTCCAGTTACAAATGAATATGACCCACCATTATCCATAATAATACCTTTAGTGGACCAGTTCAGTGTCGTTGATGTTAGGGTGGTACCACTTCTTAATTCCACAATACCGTAATTTCGAATTGTTACAGAATCAAAAGTATCATTAAGTAGTGGGGTTCTACCCATCAACCGATCATCAAGTGACGGTGTTGGGATTTGGTTGTTATTATCAACTATTACATGTCCAATCGTATCAGACGCAAGCTTCGTAAAGACTGTACCAGCACCTCCGTATCTAGTAGCTCCAACGTTAGTACCAGAACCTCCATACGCAGCTAAAGTTCCTGAAAAAGTATTACTATTAGAATATACGGCAACTCTTCCACCACCACCACCACCACCTCGACTATCAACGCCATGACCTCCGTTAGCTGAAATTGTACCAGCTCCAGTAATTGTCCCTACAGTTAAATACACGCTTCCTCCAGCACCACCACCTGGTTGAGAGATACTTGTTGTCGCATTTCCTCCACCCGCGGTTATACTTCCAGTTACAGTTAAAGTACCAGAGATATTTAATCTGACAGCACCACCACCAAATCCACCTGCTCCCGCAGTATATCCACCACCACCAGACCCCATAGTTACCGGGGCAAATAGATCCCCTGAAACAGTAATGGCATTATCAATATTATTATTCCCTCCTGTACCTCCATGAGCTCCACCAGGAGCAAGAGTGCCTAATGCAGCGCCTGGAGTTGGCCCACTACCTCCTCTATACCCTTTAATTGAGACATTAATAGTACCTAAAATATCCGCATTTCCATTCTGCACATTAATATACACAGTCCCAACTACTACAGCTGTACCTTGGGTATGTGTAATAGTTGCACCTGGATATACAGCTAAATTACCTTGATCAATTATCAAAGCACCATTAGTTAAAGAATCGTAGGAGAAGTTAAGAGTAGGGGTGGTTCCACCTCCATTCTGACCAAGTGTCAGGGAATTTATAGTTGTAGTCGCAGCGATATTAACAGTGGTACTTACATTTATAGTTACGTCATCATCCGCACCTGGTACCAAGTTATTACTCCAGTTATTGGCATCACTCCAGTTAGCAGTTGCTGCCCCACCATCCCAACTAACTGCAGCTGCTGAAATCGGGGTAACAAATAGCCCCAAGAATAAAAAACCAAGGATAACCTTACTGAAGTAAAAAAATCCCTTTATTAAGGAATTTTCTTTGTATATTTTCTGGGCAGGACTTTTCACAACTAAAACCTTTAATATATATCATTTATAATAATACACCTTTATATATTAATATCAAGGCTCAAAGCTACTCAACCTTTATTTATCAACCCCCAAATGGTATCTTAATAATGCCAATACTTATACATTAATTATCATATGAAAAACCTTCTTCTCACACTAAAGGAAAAAACCTCAAAGGTGTTTAAATCTATACACATTTCAAAAAATCAAATTAGATTTGGAGCACTCATCTTAAGTATTATTACCACAATTGGATTGGGATACTTTATTTACAACTGGAGTATCATAGCTAAATCGGATGAGGGTACAGTATCACGTTTTGAACTATGGCAAAGAATGGAGAAAAACTATGGCAAGCAAGCTTTAGACGACCTATTGACGGAAAGAGTAATCGAGATGGCCATAAAAGAATCGGGGGTTAGGATTAAGGAGAGCCTAGTTAAAGAGGAGTATTCGAAGATTGAGAAGCAATTCAAGACTTTAGATAACGGGAAAATCTATATTTCTGGCAAATGGGTTTCCAAGGGAGACATTATATCCCAAATTAGGAAGGATCTTGCCATACGCGAGATTCTTAATCAACGTGCACAGCCTACAGAATCAGAGATTCAAAATGAATACTCATATAACAAGGATAAGAAATATAAGGATATTGATTTTAGTGATGTCAGAGAGGATATTAAAACAATAGTTTTTGAGCGAAAATTGCAGCTCGAATTTACAAAGTGGATTGCAGATATCAAGGAGAAGGCAAATATAGTGAAGTATGATTTCGAATAAGGTATATGAACCTAGCTCAATTGATATTGCCAACCAATTTCTTAGCCCATAAATACATTATTGTAGACTCCGCTCCGTAATTTTGACTTAACCCGTGAGAATCAAGTCCATCACAACACGCCCCAACCGATTTGATTAAACTAACCTTCCAAATATTATTTCCATAGAACCACTCCATCCACTCTCTTCCTTTCACTAAATATTTATCTTCCTTAAAGTAAACATAGGCTTCTAAATACATCATAACCATAAATGCGGAATCAATAGGTTGCTGACCATATACATCACGAACCTTATCCCCAATCTTACACCACCTTCGGTTTCCAACCGGAGCAGGAATTACCCCAATATACATCTCCTTCTCAAGTGTATTAATCGACTCTAACACAGTTTTAGAAAGAAGTGGATCTCGAATTATAAAAGTGTTCAAATAGTGAAGAAGAGAATAGGGGATTGCTGCATTACCATAGTAGAGATGGTCCTCAAACCAGTCTACAGAGGATGAATCATACTTTCGCTTCAAAATTTCTACAAGTCTAATTGACACATCTGTATCTTTTAGATATGACATTGCTATTAGTATGTAGGCGACAGTTCGAATATCCTCGTTTTCAATGACGCTATCGATATTAAGATTTAGAAGTATCCTACGACACCTATTTGTATGAAAACCGATACTTATACAATATGCAAGTGCCCATACAGCCAGCCCAAATGCATCATTAGAAGAAGGGTATACCACAGGTTGACGCTCTTTATTGAAAAACCCAATAAACATACCGTCTTTAAGGGAGGTTTCGATGTACTTTAAACATACCGTTGCTAACTCCCTCTCGTTATACAAAAGATACACGATTAGTGATCTAGCAGAGTCATCTAGAGCATAACCCTCTGCTTTATTAATAACCCCATTGTATGTATGTTGCCACACACCAAAATCATCTGTAATACTATCTAGAAACTGCGTATCCCTATTTACTATCAATAATCAATCTAAATAAATTTAGATACTTAGACGCTATTCTTGGCCACTGCATTTTCTTTCCTTTTGAATATGCTGTTTCTCTATATTTATTAAATAGTTCAGAATCACTAAGTACCGTATTTACTGCATCAGCTATTGGTATACTCTCCCTGAAAGGGACAAGTATTCCGGTATGATGATCTAACATTTCTTTTGCATATACGTATGGTGTTGAAATACATACCTTACCCGCACCAAGTGCATACGCCAATGTTCCCGAAGTGGGTTGTTGAGCATTTAGATGGGGAGTGAGAAAGATATCCCCCGCTTTATAGTATTCCATCAATCTCTCTAGACTAAGATACTTATTAATAAACACGACGTTCTCACTCACCTTTAATTCATCTGCCAATTTTATTAAAGACTCTCTGTATGCTTCACCACTTGTTCGTAGTACTCCTGGATGAGTTTGCCCTAAGATATAGAACTTTACGTTTTTATTATCCTTCACAATAGATGGCAGTGCCTCTATCACATACTCAATCCCCTTATCCGGCCCAAGGAGACCTGACATAAGTAACATAGTATCAGCATCAATCTTCAGCTTCTTTTTATATTTTTTAGTATTCGTTAGTGCGAAATCTGGAACCCCATGGTGAATCAACACTGCTTTGTCTGGAGTACAACCGTACACATCAATTAATAACTGCCTGCTATCCATACTCATTGCCACAACGGCACTAGACGCTTCAATTAATCTCCTCATAATGTACCTCTCTTGATCTGTAGGATTAGTTAGAATGGTATGAAAACATGTAACAATAGGGGTATTAATCATATCAATCATTGGAAGTATATACTCGCCATCGTTTCCTCCATAGATTCCAAATTCATGCTCAATACATATTATCTCTGCAGATGATTGATTAATATAATGAGCGGTTTCAATATATGTACTCGCATCCTCCTTCATAATCCTATACTTGGTTTCCCATGGGAATGAGTATTCGGACATACCATCATCACTAACTATAATCTCTGCCAGAGCCTCTGGGTTTTGATTGTTTATGGCATTTACAATATCCTTGGTAAACGTAGCTATTCCACACTTCATTGGAATATAACTACCAATGAAAATAGCTCGTATGGGCTTTGATACTTCTTCTAAGATTTGTGGAAGGTTCAGTACGTTTGACATGGTATTGATGAAAAGTAATTCGAGACGCTCGTGAGTTCGAAAAATAAGTATGGGGGAGATGTTTTTACACTAACATAGTATCAGAAATGCTATAACAATACAAATGAGGAGAAGGGGAGTAGGGAAGTTTATGAATTATCTATCAACACACCACCATTTGAAATTTCAGGAACAGTACACTGATTACTATTGAAACAGCATGGTCTTCTATCTCCAGACTGTAACTTGGAAAGGGCTACTTTAACCCGTCTATTTCTTGTTTCTATGTTTTTGGTTGAACGAACCCACCTTATCCATTCCCAACGTGCAAGTGGGGTTATATCCAACCATGTTTCTCTAGCCTTACTATTTGAATCTATTACCTTCTTTAAATCAGTAGGAACTTCTGGTTCACTCCAGCGGTCTGTTTGAGATAGAGTAACGAGAAGTTCATCTCCACTCTTAGCCTTAACACTATCTGGTAGTTGGAACCAATGACTTCCTTTTCCATCTGGTTCAAGGGTTGTTTCCATTTCCGTTCCATTTATACTTCCACTAACCATTACCAGTCCACGTGACGTTAGTTTACGGCTACTTTCACTATCTAACCTAATAACCTTCCAGCCACCAATACCCAATACTTTAGTTTTGAATGTAATATTTGACATAATATAAATATATCATAAATAGAGAAATGCAATAAAAGATGAAACGAGAAATTTCTATTAAATAAATGCTATATTTTATTATGCGAATCAATCCAGGAATTAGAAATTTAGAGGAAAGTATTGAGCAAGAAAGGCCAGCCTCACGAATAATGGAAGAAGTTATTAACTTGCTCCCTGATTATATACCTTCCGAGGTAAGAGCTTCTTTACTTTCATCTCATCCCACACTAAGAGTCTCTCTAATATCTGAAAAGGATTCCACAGCTGGGCAGTATGATGATGATGAATATTTTGATGAAATTCCAGAAGAAATTAGAGAAGAAGATATACCCGCTTACTTTAACGGGATTGAACTTCTTGAGGAGTTAGCTATTGAGAGCCTTACCATTGCAATGCTATCTAGAGTGGTGAATATTGAAAAACATGAAGAAATATATAGCACGGAGATTACTGATATACTTAAACAACAATTAGATAAGAATAATGAGGGAAGGCTATTTTTTGAGGGGTTGTTGCAAGCTCTTCATGTTTCAATGCTAACAGGTAATTCAGAACAACTTAACGAATATATTCGAACTAAATCAAAGTATCAGAACATAAATGAATTAGCAGTTGAAATAGGAAAGGGGGCCGAAAATAAAGGTGGAGAAAATAGCCAATCGGGAATATATGACCCGAGAGTTTTTGGAGAGATAAAAATCTCAAAGGACAATTTGAAAGAAATGCTATCCTACAGCGCTGGGTCAGTGATCTCTTTATCTACTGCCTTTCTAGCAATTCGGGAGACTTTTGAGAAAGGAATTCAATTTCACTCGTGGAACCAGTTTAACCACTCGATTGGCGTTGCAACTGCGGCGGGGATACTATCCTTTATATTTGGGACACATTTAAAAGATGCATTACAATCAGGAATGCATATAGCACTGCATGAGATCTTACATTTCTTAACTCATGACCCCAAAGCAAACAGACTTGGCCTTACATATATAAAGAAATCTCCATAAAATATTTATATGTATATTGAAGCGATTGCCATCAAACCTGGATCATCTAACTCTCTTCTAGCAATCCAGTCACCATCTACACACGCTAACCCTATGAGAGTATTTTGGACTATTGCAATACCATTATTAACTCCGAACAAGCCAGCTGCTTCTCCGGATATACTATATACAGGCCTTTTTCAATAATACGTACCCATGTTAACATCTCACCATTTAATTGAATATCTGCAGTGATAATTCTAGCAACAAGCGTACCGTCAAAATAGAAGCCTCCTTCTCTGTAATCAGTTTCCTTGAAAACATTTCTAAATTTGTTAAACATTTCGCCACAGGTTGGATCAAGAACATTCTCATTATGTACAACTTCCCCCATGACAATATATCTCCCTATACCATGAACATAAGTATAAAGGCACCAATAATAGCTAGTACAATGGATATATAATCCAACCTTCCAAGTGCCCTATACTCTTTAAATATAATGAAACTAATAGGGATGATAAATAGGGTACGTACAAAATTATCAACCTGTGTAACTATGGAAACCCCACTCAATGATATAGCCAAGTATAGGAAGAAGAGAGAGAAAGCAGTAACCACACCGTTTAACAATGTAAGACCCAGTACTTTACGATCCTGTACAACTAAACTCAATTCCTGCTTAAAACCATACTTCTTAATAGCAATTATAATTGAGATGGTTACAAAACTACCTAAGTATTGATTAACTAGTAGATCTATAGGAAGAAGGGAATTGGTAAGGAGCTTAACAAAGAATAACCCAGAACCTATGAATAAGATATTTAAAGACATCCACCACATCCACTCCCTATTCACCACCTGCTCACCTTGGTCCTTCTTCCCATACATTGGTAAAACCAGAGAAACTATGAAGATGAGTAGTGCTACAAATGCAGCAATATTTAACTGTGATATCTCACCTAGAAATATAAAAGAGAGGATTATAGACACCAGATTCCTGTAATTACCAAACGTTTGTGTTTTAATTAAACTAATCTTAATAGCATTAAAGAAACCATATACACCAATACCAAATGCTACACCAAAGAGTCTGGCATACCAGTGAGTACTATCAAACTGTAGGGGATTAGTATCGTAGTATATTAAACTAACAGCCAAAGCTGCAAAGAAGGCTGTTATATAGAAATAGAAGAGGGCTATAAGGGGGTTAATCTTTTGAGTAATCCTTTTAGTAAAAGAGTCTCTAAGGATACCTAGGAGTGAAGAGAGAATTAATATAACTTGCCAGTTCATAATGATTATTAATAATTATATTACTTTGGATTCTCGCATATACATAAAGAAAATGCTAACTTATACTCAAATGAGTTGACCACATTTGAGTCAGTATTCTAATAACCAGAATAGATACTGACCAACAATCGAAATACTGGTATCATACTACTATGCTGGATATTTATGAAAAGCTAACAAAAATAAAGAACGTATTTGAGATTAATGATATAACTGCGATTAAACCTGATAGTAGTTATATTCAAAATTACTACCTACTTAATCGTTTCGCCTACTCGATGTTCCAAAGTTTTAAAGGCTTCATCCACATGGGTATAAGCAAAAATGGGAAATTTAAGATAGACGACCTTCTTGAACCAGTTCGATTTGTTAATACATACGTTTCCAATCTACTTCCCCGAGCAAGAATCCTTGAATTAGCTGCAGGTAGAGGAGCGAACTCATTGTACCTAGCAAAAAAGAACCCCAATAAAAGCTTCATTGCTTTGGATTTTTCAGAGGGGCAACTAAAGTACGCGAACAAAAATGCTACACGCGCCAAAAATCTAAACGTACTTAAAGAAGACTACCATAATCTAATAAACATTGAGGATTCCTCTATCGATTTATGCTTCATAATTGAAGCGTTGTGCTATACCAAAAAGAAAAATGTTGTATTAAGAGAAGTTTCGAGAATATTAAAAAAAGACGGATTATTCATTGTGATCGATGGATATTTAAACGTAGAGGAAGAAAATCTGGATAATGAGATACTATTAGCAAATCGACTAGTGGAAATTGGTATGGCTATACCAAAATTTGAAACCTATACTTCATTATTAGATTCTGCGAAGGAGGAGTTTAAACTTGAATACGAAAAGGATATATCAAAGGAGGTGTTACCCTCAATGTTAAGACTTGAGAAATGGGCAAAAGTGTTTTTTAAGAGTTCAATAATAGCAAAGGGCTTAAAAAGAATCCTACCGCCAGTTTTTGTGTACAATTCACTATCAGGATATCTTATGCCGAATTTAATCAAGGATGAAATTGCTAATTATATGATTACAGTACTAAAAAAGAGGGACTAATTACATAATATAGCCCTCTACATTATCCCCACGCTATTTATTTTCCCTCACCTTTAAAGTACACTATAATGTTTTATATTTAACCAATATATCATCATGAAAATACTTGTAATTGGGGGTTCTAGATTTGTAGGGAAGCATCTTGTAAAGAAACTTCTAGACAATGGACATACATTAACTATATTCAATAGAGGTAACCACACTGAAACATATCCTAAGGAAGTTACTTACGTAAAAGGGGATAGAGATGAGGGATTCCCGTTTACAGAGTCATTTGATGCAGTTATAGATATGTGTGCATACACAGGGGAGCAAACCAAAACTGCTTTAGATAGTATTAAAACAGATTACTTCCTACACTTTGGTACAATCGCTGCATATAAAAAGACAGAAATACTACCATTAGTTGAAGGAGAGTCAGAGATTGGTGTATGGGAAGCATGGGGAGACTATAATACTGGGAAAGTAGAATGTGAGAAGATATTAGGTGAGAGCGCAGTTAAACATGGAAATATCAGACCTGTATATATTCTAGGGCCTGATAACTATGTAGACAGGGAAAACTTCATATATCAAAAAATTAAGAAAGGTGAAGAGATAATACTTCCTGGGAACGGGCAAGCATTAGTACAATTTGCGTTTGCATATGACGTAGCAGACGTAATTGTGAAAATGGTTGAGAATAGTATAGAGGAAAATATCAATGTAGCAGGAGATGAGTTGGTAACACTGAAGGGACTGGTAGAGGCTCTAGGAAGCATTATAGGAATAACGCCAATCATTAAATATAATCCAGAGGCTGATGGTAAAAACCAAATAGATGAGGAATTTCCATTTGCAAATGAGAATATGGTAGGGAGTAATAAGAAGATGAAAGAGTTAGGTATCACACCCACAAAGTTAATGGACGGATTAAGAGAAGACTTTAATACTTGTTACAAAGAGAAACTCTAAAACAATACTACAACTGTTACAGATAAGTATTTTAGAGAAGAGAAGGTACTATACAATTACAGTTCTGCATCAGGATTAGAAGTTATTACAAACCTAGACTTGAGTAAGTTCACAAGATAGTAGGGTAGAGTGTGAGGCATTATATAAACAGTAATCAAATAAAGTAATACATTTACGAATATTCAAAACCATAGGGTTTGGTTGTATACTATTATATCTAATTAATAACAAATAAAATATGAAGAAAGTATTAATCACAGGAGTTTCAAAAGGAATTGGCAACGCTACCGCTAAACTACTAGCGTCAGAGGGATACTATATTGTCGGCACCTATAACAGTAATGAGGATTTAGCCCAAAAGCTGAAAGCTGAAATAACTAACATTGATTTACACAAAGTTGATTTTTCAGACAGGAAACAGACCAAGGAGTTCATAGAAAGGATTAAAGGAGAAACTTTCTACTCAGTTATTAACAATGCAGGAATAATCAATTTTGAACAGTGGGAAGAGCTAACAGAAGAGAACTGGGATAGTACACTTGAAGTAAATCTCACAACCCCACTACTCATTAACTATGGCCTTAGAAATAGTATTATGCAAGGGGGCGTGATTGTTAATATATCTTCAACAGATGGTCTTAAGGGTGCTCTAGCATCAATTCCATATGCTGCGAGTAAAGCAGCTCTTACAAATCTATCAATGAGCCTGGCGAATGTATTCGGCCCCAAGAAAGTTCGAGTAGTATCACTATCACCGGGTTGGATAGGGGATGGTATGGGTAGCCCTGTAATTGAAGACGCCAAATGGTTTAACCCTCTTGGCAGAACGGCTGACTACGAAGAGATTGCAAATGCAATCTCTTTACTTCTTTCAGATAAGGCGAGTTTCATAAATGGTACAAACTTTATAGTGGATGGTGGTTCAATGGCAGTAGACTACTGTATAAAGAAGGAGAATGATTTAACAAATTAATTAGGCTGTATATCAATATACTTCCTAAGCTTCCTCATATTATTAATATACCTGATTGTTTTAGGAGATACCTCATCTAAATTATATGCTCTTAAAAACTCTAAAGCTAGGAGCATTGCACTACCAACAAACTCTATATTAAGAGTTAACCTTGCTGGTGAGAACATTCTTTTAAACTCCTTCCTAATACTTTCCCTATCAACTCTCTGATCACTATTACTATGTTTCCAATACCAATTCTTAAAGGTATTAATAATTGGAAGTTCAAGTATATTAAATGATATGTAGTTAGAAAGACCTGGTAGAGAAGGGATAGGGGTGGCAACATTAGTGAGAGTTACATATCCTGCAATAATAGTGTAGATTCCCTTGAGAAATGGATCCTCCTCTCTATATGCCAATTCAGCTATGTAGGCGGTACTTCCAACTCTAACGGTATTAGAAAGGACCATATTACCTAGTATTAATACCGAAGCCATTACAGCAGGATATACTTCGGCACCATTTTCTAATCTAGGCAGGTTAATATTTAAATATGATACTTCGCTTCTAATTACTTCAAGATCCTCTGGTGCTAGTTTGAATATCCACTTCAATGCCTTCCTATCACCTTTACTTAGTTCGCAATCTTTAAAGGAATCTATAAATACATTCATGGGAACGTGGGATAGCATATCATCACTATATCCAACTGCATCAACCATCTGTAAATACCTAGAAGTAAACAGGGGAGTTATTCTTTCTATACCTTGTTGAAGAAGGGTACGTGATTCTTTGATAACCTCATTCTCATTACTAACCTCTGGTAATGTATCTAGATCGTATTGGGACAAGGTATATAGACCGCTAAATTATTGTGAGATTATACCACCAAGCCCCATAGTACTATAGGCACAGAAATGTAAAGGGAATTTACTTAGCAGAATTAAATACTACGTCTGATTGCAAAATATTAATTTAACGTTAAATTTACCTCGCAGTAAAAGGTTAATCGTAACAATTATTTAATACCACTACGATATAATAGATGTGTGATACCAAAAGAGGTTGATAAGAACAATAGAAGTACTATATATTTTGATGAAAGCGGAATTTCATCACTAAACGATTCAGGCAGGTTTTTTGTCCTTACAGGAGTAATTGCTAACAATTCTGATTTTAATCAACTTACAGAATACTATTTTAGACTTAAACTTAAGTACTTTGGCGAGGAAAAGAGTGTTCATTCGGTAGAATTATTTTGGAAACCAGATCTACAAACTCAGATGTTTATACTTGAGTTACACAAGTACCTAGAGACAATCCCTTTTGGATTTATAACAATAGTTGTGGATAAGAACAAGATTAGACAACAAGCCCCCCTTGTCACAATCAATAACCCATATCAAACGAGTTTTGCTAAAGCCAAATCAATATGGATAAAAAAAGGCTACCCAATACAGCAATTTGAATCAAAGACCGTTAGGGAAGTTCTCAATGAAATATATATCTATAAAATATACGATATTAATAAATATTATCCATTAATATCAAGTTACAAAAAGCTCCTATATGAGTATATCAGCAACTACTCAAGAAGTATGAACACAGATAGGTATGATTTTGAAATCTGTTTTGAAACTTCCCCAAACAGAGAAAGAATCCTTAAATATACAGAAGAGTTTTTCAATGAACAAATCGAAGGTTCTCAAAAAGAAAAAACTAGTTTTGCTAAAAGCCTCAAGGAAAAAGTATATAGCATTTCATTTCCAAATAAGAGTGCAAAATATTTAGGACTAGAAATTGCAGATATGATTTCATATGGATTTAGCCTATCAAGAAATAAAAGATTGAATGAAGTAACTCACTTTAAACCTATTTGGGAAACGATAAATAAGAGAAGACTCGAATTGAGAAGAGAATACAATGTTCAATGCGTACTGCACATTACTAAATAAAAGAGGGGCTGACCCAGTCAACCCCTACATATAATTCAATTATATTACACAGGAATATGTAAGTAAAGATTCTTTATAATTGTAATATGAGGACTATAAATCTATTTGGTTATTTCCAATAATATCGGAATAGAAGTTTGAAAGCTCGTAATCATGTAGCTCTCTGAGAACAACCCACGTACCATTATCGTAACCAAGTCCCACAAGCATACCATTAATTATAGAAGCTCCATTGTGCCTTCCAATTAGTTCTACCATCCCTTCAGGTAACCCTTCACGAACAGGTTTCTTCTCAAGAATGTTAATACCATAATAAGTAGTGCCATTTAGTACTACTTCAGTAGTTATTAACTGGGCAACTGTAAAACCTCCGATTGTAAATCTCAGACCGTCAAAAGCCCCAAACTCCATAATATTTCTCAACTTATCAAATAATTGACCACATGTAGGTTCATGTACCCGTTCCTTCTTAACCAAATCACCCATTGCATCAAGCACTATATTTTATAAAGCAGTAGATGAGTATACTAAATGTGAAGATAAATAACACTATATAACAAGCGATCCTTGAGATATAATCTCTATATGCAAACAATAGATAATACAAAAGAGACCCTCACACCATACCAAGAGTATGTAAAATACACATACGATATTGTCTTTACTAATTCAATATATGCAGAAGAACTAGATAGAGAAGGTATAGAGAGGGTGGGGATGGAGATAGCTAATAGTGCAATATCATATGAAGAATGTGAACCAGCCATACAACATATTATAGATATACTTAGGGAGAAGGGTGATACACATACACACCTAGTAACAGAGAAGAAGAAAAAGGAGAGGGAAAAGGAAGAAATAGAGCCAAGATGTGAGATTATAGACAACTGTGGTTACATACTAGTACCTGGTATAATGGGCTTTGATCAAGAGAAACTAAGAGCATATATTCATAAACTACAGGGATTCCTCAAAGAAATGGATGAAAAGGATATTGAAGGGTGGATCATAGATCTACGAATGAATGACGGTGGGAATATGGAACCTATGATTATGGGAATGGGACCACTATTTGATTCAGAGATACTTGGCTCCTTCATATTTAATAAAGGTCGTAAAGACACATGGGGGTATAGAGAGGGGAAATATATATACAATGATATGGAAGATGAATGGATAGATAACCCTACCGTTCTCTCTAAGAAAAGAAAGATAGCAATACTAATCGGTGGTAATACTGCAAGCTCGGGTGAGATGCTACTTATATCCTTCCTAGGCAATGATAATGTAAGGACATTTGGAAATAATACTGCTAACTATCTAACAGGGGTAAATGTATTTGAACTACCTGATAAAAAACTACTCGCTTTGGCTACTAGTCAAACGGCAGATAGGAAGGGGAGAGTATACAGTACAGCCTTAGTACCAGATAAGGTATGTAGTGATGAGGATATAATAGAGAGTGCTATTGGGTGGGTGAAAGGCACTACCTAAATACTCTGTCTAAAACATATGTTAATAGATTTGAATATTCTGAGTATGGCCTTAGATATGTTCGAATTCGTTCCTCCTCAATATCATATAGACAATATGTACTTGCAGGTCCTAAACTATCATCAGGGTTCTCAAAGAAAGACCTAATCATATCTAAATATTCTTCACCATCTTTCGTTAATTTATACTTTCTTGTTGCAGAAGCGTATCCAGGATCGTTATCTGTATTGCAAGACCAATCCTTAACAAATTCGCCCCTAGCTTTTTCTTTAAAATTTAAGATTGCACTTGTTAATTTTTGCCTTAAATCAGCATCCGAAATCCTTGCTCTGAGTTTAACATCTTCAAATGCTTTTTTCTCAAGGTAGTTTCTAAACTCAGAGTATGTTAGAACTGTGTTTTCAATATCAGCGAATAGTTCTAAGAGATAATTATCTATAAATAAATCTGGATTTAGTTTATCTTTTTCAATAAAGACATATTCATCCTCCCTTTCTATTAGCTTTGAATTGAGCATCGGATCCAGAATTAACCTACTCGTTGTAGGAAAGCTATTAGAATCCTTAGAAACTAACTTCTCGATTTCAATACGTGACATTTGACCAAGATATTGAAGGGAGTTTAAGATTGTTACCTGTTGCCGGAAGTTCGAATGTCCTTCTCCAATATACTTCTCTGGTAATGAGAAACCAAATTTATTTTCGAGTAATAGTTTCGCCGCAATTATTGCAGCTCTAAATACTTCAGAATTTAATACGGAAAACACTGGATTTTTTATATATCTTTTATCATCCCGTGAATAAGTAACAACATTTCTATGTTTCTCAAGAGCAACTCCTACATATCTATTAAACGAGGTGGCGGAAAGCATAGTTCCATTTAGCAAAACTTCAAATCGATTTGTATCATTTATACCTAGTGTATCTGCTAGAATTGCGGTTTGATTTCTAAGCTCTGCCCCTGAGAAAGAGAAGTTAGAAGTTGCTATTAGTATATATAGTAATTCCTTTGTAGCGGCTAGCCTAGATACAAGGTCAACAGAACCATTATTAATTGCGTCTTCTAGAGAGATAGGTGAGAACTCAAACTCTTTAACAGGTCTATCATCCTCAAATTCTATGTTACCAAAATGTACCTCCCTTACCTCAGGAATACCAGGTGTGCCCATAGTATATTATACACCTAAAAGTGCTAATACAGATAAAGAAATGGTAACAAAGTAGTATAACTTCGAGCAAAGTTCTAACATTATTTATTCAAGATCGTCGCATAATATATCCTGAACTTCCTCCTTTGATACGAGTGCTACTGATTTATGTTTCAATTTAATATAAAATATATTCGCATGTTAATATTTAATACTTATATATTATGATTAAAAACATAGGTTGGATTACACTTTGGTCCGAGGATTATAATAAACTAGCTAAATGGTATGAAGAAACACTTGGATTTAAACGAACAGGGGAGTTAGATATATCAAATGATACAGGTATTATCTTTGAATTTGAGAGTGGATCAAGCTTTTGAATAGGTCAACATTCAGAGGTTAAGGGTAAAGCAAAGGATAGATATAGATTTTTCATATGCTTTAATGTTGATAGTGTTCATAGAATGTATGAGGATATAAAAGATAAAGGGGTTGAGTTTGTTAGAGAGCCATCGCTTTCTCCTACTGGCGACTACTATGCAATGACATTAATTGATTTAGATGGAAATTTAGTACAGTTTGAGAGCGTAGAGAAGTAATACGGTAGTGAATGGGTGAGGCGAGAGTAGTACTACCTAACACTATCATCCCAAAGCATTACACCACGGTTTTTAACTGTTACCAATCTCTCACTCTTACCTGCAAATTTAATCTTCCTTCTTAATCTAGAAATTACCTTATCCTGTGCCCATAGAGAGAAATCCTCTGAATTATTCTTCCATAATATATCCTGAACTTCCTCCCTTGATACTAGTGTATTCTTTTTTGATGATAGGTATTCATACAGTTGTAACTCCCTACCAGTGAACATACTAATACCACTCTTCGCAATGTAATCTTCGGATAGGTTTGCACAATAGTCAAAAAGTAGCTTAGATGTGATATCTAAACGATTAAGTATAGGAACTTCTTTTCTTTGAATCTGACCCTTAGAGTATTTCATAATCAACCTCTGATTATTTAAACTAAACCTCTTAATGTATTCGTCTAAATAGGAGGTGATTATAGGACTATTTGCCAGTCTTTCAGTCCAATTACCTGTAAAACCTTTCTCTTGAAGTATTATAAATGTATCGTAAAGAAGGGAATAATTACCACCACAATATGTAGCTAATTTCTTTCTAGTATTATCATTAATCTTCAGGTTAGATCTTTCAACAAATATATCAATCCAATAGTTGGTCTCTTCTTCATCAAAATCAGGGAAGTATATAATTGAGTCACTCATTGGATATGCTAGCTTCTGAATAAATGGAGAGCTACTCTGTTCAAGAGGGTCTACACAATCAACCAGAAACCAAAAAGAACATCCAGGGGAGGTTACAATTCTCTGCGTTCTATACAACGACATTAGCGCTTCTGCAGCTTTCTGTGGTACATCCTTAAGCTCTTCTATACGATAGAAGAGGATAACCAACCTTTTCCCAGACTTAGATAGGTCTGTAATATATTTCTGCATTCCACCTAATAACACAGCAGTATCTTCAGTTACTTTATGCTCATATGTAGGATCAGCTTGTGAAATTGCAATGCTTAATTGATGCAACCAGTAGTATGGATTGTCACTAATAATAGGGGTTGGTTCATAGAATACAAATACAATATTTTCGGGTATGTAATCAGTAAACTCGGATCTGTTGCCAATAATATACCTTAGTAATCCAGATTTAATGGTTTTATATGTACCAACAATACTACCCGACTTACCTTTAGATAACTCCTCAAAGAAGCCAGATAGTCTTTCAATTATCTTATTGTACGGTATTGGTTTATGATTACCCATACCTATATTATACCATATATGTCAGGCTGGGTCAGGTCGCTGTCAAGCAGTCAATAATAGTGCATAGTATGCTACAACCATAGAATTAAATTAGCGACTAAGTAAATCATGAAATATGCTCAACAAACGAACGCAATACATTATAAAAATTTTGAGCCGATGAAGAGTAGGCCATTAAATACACCTATTTTTCAAACAAGCACGTTCTATTTTAATAACTTTAAACAGATAGATGACATTTTTAGTCTCAAAGAAAGGGATTTCGTATATACCCGGGGGGGGAATCCAAACGTAAATCTCCTCGAACAAAGACTTGCAGTGTTAGAGAAAGGTGTTGATGCTGTTTGTTTCGGTTCCGGTATGGGTGCAATATCAACAACTCTTTTTAGCCTACTTAAACCCACCGATACAATAATTGTTTCAGATGTGCTATACGGTTCAGCATTCTCTTTCATAACTAATATCCTCGGTTCATTGGGAATCAAAGTATTAGTACATGATTTCAACGATTTAAAAGGTTTAGAAAGTAATATAAAAAAGTACAAACCAACAGTTATATATTTTGAGACTCCATGTAACCCAACATTAAAATTGATTGATATCGAAAAGGTCAGTAATTTGTCTCATAGGTTCAATGCATCAGTTGTGGTAGACAATACTTTTGCGACTCCATTTCTTCAAAATCCTTTGGAATTTGGGGCCGATATTGTATTGCACTCGCTTACAAAATATATTAATGGGCATGGCGACGCTCTTGGAGGAGTAGTAATTGCTAAGAATCAAGGATATATCGATAAGCTAAAATTCGCTTACATGTGCGAATTAGGAACGGTTATGGACCCACATTCCGCATACCTAATAACAAGAGGACTAAAGACGTTAACACTAAGAATGGAAAAGCATCAAGACAATGCTCGAAAAGTTGCAAAGTTTCTAATTTCGCGATCAGAAGTAGAAAAGGTTATATATCCTGGTCTACAAAACTATAAATGGCGAGAAATACGAAATAAACAGATGAAAGGGGACGGTGGAGTTATCTCTTTTTACCTGAAGGACACTTCAGTAAATCGTGTCAAAAAGTTTGTAGAAAGACTTAATCTTTTTAAACTCGCAGTGTCGCTTGGCGATACAGAATCTTTGGTTGAATACCCATTGTATATGACACATCGTGAATATCTAAACGATTCAGGCTCAGAAACATACAGAGAACTAAAAACCTTAGTCAGATTGTCAATAGGCTTGGAAGATTCAACCGATTTGATAAATGATCTTGAGCAAGCATTCAAGTCATTAACATAGTTCCTCTTTCATGAAACGGCCTAAAAAAGATTCCTATAACAGAAGCCGAATACAATCGAGTAGCTTTAGATCACAATTTTGACATGATATTTGATATTGAAAAACTAAATCTCAAAATACTCCAAGAACCAAGGTAAGAGGATGTACCGGTGCTTTCATATCCTGAGGGTCTACTGCTAATAAACAGTCAGCAAATAAAATCCCCAGAAAGGAAAAGCGAAAAACAACTATTATATACACTTCAGATTATATCAAGAAGAGAAAATAAGCTCACTATAAATATGGATGAACTCTCAGTCGAACTACATGAGGAACTTAGGGAAAGTTTATGTAATGAAATGTATCAAGCAGGTAAAAGAATAACAGTTAAACTATTACTTATTACAGAGTTACCGTTATTTGATGAACTAACAAGAAAAGTAATTAATCTTAACTCCCCCTTATAGTTCGAACATTTCCGAACTAAGTACTTTGTTAACCTCTTCTGATGAAGTTAGAGGCAAATGTAGATATCAAAGTAATATAAGAATATTGATTAGAACTGTAGTCCATCTTGGCTCTCAAATCTAATGTCGAGGTTTACCCCTATCTACTATCATACAGGCCATCAAATACATTAAGTAATTGATCAACCTTTACACCAACACCATCCTTACCATACGCTACCTGAAGAGAGATGTATTATTGTGATATCTCAAATAACTGGGAAGTCTGTAAATAAGCGTTATTTTCTTCGACACAAATTGTTAAGTAAGTCCTCTTAACCTACAACAAATACCATATCGTTTGAATACCAATTAACCTAAGAATGTCCGATCCGAATGAGGGTATCATTTACAAAGGAATGTGAACCAACAAACAACAGATCGGTTATGCGTAAATGATAAGAGTCGACCTGATAAGGATGATTTGAATCAAAACCACTAGGCTTAAATACCATACATGCTCTAGAATAATTACTATTACCATCATGGCAAGTGCTATGTATTTTATATAGTGATTTACCATCTGCAAGGAGCGCTTATAAAGCCAATCATAAACTGGAAGTTGCAACCTCACCTAAAGAATCATGCCTATCACCATCAAACTCTTTTAATAATTTTCTTGTAGCTCATTTGCAGAAACCATATCTTTTAGCGAACCCATAATTTTGTTGACATATTATAAATATATCAAAATTCATACCCAGTAAAACGATCAGCTCCAAAGGCTCATCCTGCTGATACACTAATTTCAAGAGACGGGGAAAATAATCGAGACATTTTGTGCATTCACAATCCCGTAAACCTATAGTATAATCCTGCAAATATTTTATAACAATTATTTATGCTTTCAATTTGAAGCAATTAGTAATGTGAGGATTTAAGAGTGATTAAATATACATTTTATGACATTAATAGATACTAATCTAATTAGGACGCCAATAAGCCTCGATATTGAAATCTCCCCTCCTACTGTTGGATTTTCAAACCCCAGAATCATCATTGGTAACACAGGAATGGAAGTTGACGTATATGATTTAAAGGGTAGAGAACAATGGTCAGGAAGATTCCAACCTGACGGAATGTGTAGTGCAGCTAACGATCGTGATCACATAATTAGAAATGGCTTTAAATATGCATTAGCAGTCGATACATTTATGAGATATTGGGGAGATGACAGCAATTTTGGAAATCCAGCCAATCCGAGCAGACCAAGCAGACTCAGAACATTGGAGGGATATACAAATACTCAAATGGACAATTACAGGCAAAAGTTTTTCGGTAGTTTAGGGGAGTTCTCTGGAATTCAAGATATCTATATTTCTCAAGAGGAACATGGAGATAGAGAATGGAGTTTAGACATGGCTTCTCTTTTATATGCACACAATAATACAATATATAAGCTAAAAAATGACCTAATATCTGAATGTCAATTTTTTGAAATTAAATTCTTTAAAAGGATTAAAGAGGCGTACAGAGCTTTAATAGGAATTGACTATAACCCTGAAGCTATAGATTTTACACTTGACTAAAAACCCAGTATTCATGCAAACAAGTTCTAACACATACCGAATTGACAAATCATTTAAATTGGTAAGTGAAAACCTTACAATGAAAAATGAGAATGGAAACACTCAAGAGGGGAGATGTACTCTCTAGAAAGAATAACAGAACTACATCCATCAGAAGGTAATGCTGCTGGAAACACCTCGTACTATAGGGTATAATCGTAATGGCTCAATAGCTACCTGAATTCTAAGTTGAAGTGCCCCAC
>CAZUOO010000002.1:0-51761 GCA_964621555.1 uncultured Candidatus Saccharibacteria bacterium
CATCTAGATTAATCTGATCAAGGTTTAGATTAATAAGCTCGGAAATACGCATACCAGTTGAAAAAAGAATCTCCATCATAGCCCTATTACGAATACCAACATCAGCGGACTTCTCCAACTCAATTGGTGATTCAATAAGGCGAACAAGATCTTCTAAATCAGCAACCTGACCCTTCTTCTTATCCGCTTTAATTAACTTAATAGCGTCAGGTGGAATTGGAACATCAATATCCCTATCTATTAAAAATTTCAAATATGACCTCAAAGCACTTAACATTCTATTCACACTCTTAGGATCCAAACCGTCCTTAGACCTGCTCGAAGAATTCTTAGGTTTCCCATATACACCCAAACTCCCAAACACCTTCCTGTAGATGCTCTCTAGGAACTTTCCTTTGAACTCTGGATTTTCTGAAAGATCCAAAGGTCTACTTATACCATTCAAATCATTATCGCTCGTTCTAGACCCCTTAGAACTCGAAGCACCATTTTTCCCTTTGTCTACGCCATTAATTAGAAATCTCTCCCTTAAACTATCCAAATCCTTCAAATGACTACCACTATTTAGGTATCCTTTGTATAGAGTGACCGTCTCCTTATTAACTTTCTCAAACCCATTACCATTAACATCTAAAAACACCGCAAAGATACTAAGATCACGGGCATAGTTTAGAACAGTCTGCATACTATAATTATTGTTCTGTATCTCTAGTAGGAAGGAATCCTGCATTGGTAGCTTAGGTATAACACTATTGATAGGTTTTTCATTTAACATTGGGGGTAGGGGGGTAAAAATTTAAGATTTGGGACATAAATAGAAATATAGCTAATATATAAAGAAAATAGAGGTTGTATGTAATAGACATATTCATATTTAAATATACAATAATTCAGAATTAATAAAAACAGCTTAAATAGAGCACTCTTCTACTTTTCGATATACCTTACCGCATATAAGGGCGATTATACTCGGTAATATATTATACAATATATACAGAAAAGTAAAGGATAGAGTATCTACTCTCTCAATCCATAGATATAAGATTATTGATTGGAATTTATATCCATTAGTTTTAATATAAATAATATTTATGAGAAATTAAAAATTACGGTAGAGTGACCCTATTTGAAGATATCCACATATTTACTATAAGCCACATTTACTATAGGCCAATTTGCACTCCCCCTCCCCCTTGCTTACGTAACATGAAATTTTTGGGTTTTACAATATTACACCTAGAACAAATACTGCTGTGATAAGGAAAATATACTGAACCATATTAAAATATGAGAGCAAGTTCCTCTGTTTTTTGGTAATAAGCTCCAACGCAATATATGCCCCTACCGTTGGTGCCAATGCAATAACCTCGTGTCTTTGTGAAACAAAGGCTAAGGAAACTACTGACATAACCATAAAAAGCAGTGTTAATACGGTATACTCCCCTATCCTATCCTTATTAATCTCCATATGTTTCAGATGTAAAAATATCAAACCGAAATATACAACAATCAGCATAGCCATCATGAAAAGCATATTTATATTCCCGTCTAGTAGCCCTACAGTAATAAAGAATATTCCAATCAGAGTAGTCAGAAAGGAAACCGTCCTAGCGGCCTGAATTAAGGGTAATTCCTTAATGGTTGATACATTGAATACATTAGACATCAAAAATACTACGTAGGTACCTACAAACAGCAGTATAAGCATTACTAGAAGAATCAAAACCTCATACACCCTACCCACCCTTCTAAAAAAGAACAGTTCGAGGAAGATTACCTCGGCAAGTATAAAGAGACTGCTCTGTGGAAGGATGTATAGCAGAGTATGAATAGTAACCTGAAGCCTAAAAGCCCAGATAAGACCAAGATACGTAACTACGAAATAGATAAAAGACCTCAATATAACACTAATAGGATTAACCAAATCCGTGGTCTGAGTCACCTTAAAGATAAGAATAGATATTGAAATGGCAAGCGCCAATGTTAGGATCCTCCCCTTCTTTATATTGTCTACACTTCCCTGTATCTCCATTGCTATATTATAGAGGTTAATCCTAAAATCTCAATTGCATGTCTAAGACCTTTCTCAGTTAATACACGACCACGAGACGTCCTTTGTAATAAGCCACACTTCATTAAGAATGGTTCATAAACAGACTCAACGGTATTAATATCTTCTGAAATAGCTGCAGAGAGAGTGGAAAGACCAACTGGCCCTCCATTATAGTTATTGTATATGGAAGTAAGTATCCTTCTATCAATCTCTTCCAAACCCACCTGATCTATTCCTAGTAGTTCGAGTGCACTAACGGCCGTTGCGTGATCTATATGTGATTTTAATATCTCTGATTCTGCATAATCCCTAACTCTTTTAAGCAATCTAAGGGCAACTCTTGCAGTCCCTCGAGACCTTTTAGCAATCTCAGAAAGTGATTCCATATCATACCCAACTCCCCATAGATTAGAGGCTCGCTTCAATATAAGTACTAGATCCTCCTCACCAAAGTAGTCCAACCGTTGTATCAAACCAAAACGGTCTCTCATTGGAGAACTAATCTTACCTATCTGTGTTGTCGCACCAATCAATGTGAAAGGCTCTAAAGTTAAACGAATAGTCTTAGCAGACGGCCCTTTCCCCATCATAATATCAATTGCTCTATCTTCCATAGCAGGATATAGAATCTCTTCTACAGTACGGGGAATCCTATGTATCTCATCTATAAAAAGAATATCGTTTGGTTTTAGATTTGTTAGTATTGCAGCTAGATCCCCTGCCCTTTCAATAGCAGGACCCGATGTAATTCTTAGTGAAGCCCCAATCTCATTTGCCAGTGCGACAGCAAAGGTAGTTTTCCCTAATCCTGGTGGGCCGTAGAAAAGAATATGATCTAGTACCTCCCCTCTTATCTTGGTCGCATTTATCATCATTCTAATCTTACGCTTCTCCGACTCCCTCCCTACAATTTCATCAATTTTAGAAGGTCGGATTGATTGCTCAACAGGATTTGATTCAGAATCTTCCTTAACAATGGAAACAGGCTTTGTAGCTTTCACTTTCTTAACCTCTTCCTTACTGGATTGAATCACTATGATTTAAGAACTAATTTAATAAGCTCCTCGAGGGAATATTCAGTCTCTTTAGTTATTTCTCTAGCACTCTCTAAGTACTGCTTCAAAGACTCACCTGTAAAGCCCAAAGACTTCAATGCACTCTCCAGATCAATTAGAACATTACTCTTAGAACCTGCACGTACATTTACCACCAACAACCCCAGTTTCTCCACCTTACCTTTTAAGTCTATTACAATCTTCTGTGCACCCTTTTTACCTAAGCCAGACACTTTACCCAAAGCCGATATATCCTCAGAAAGAATAACGTCGTAGAGCTCCGAATAGTTGAAGATTGAAAGCACTGATATCGCTATTTTAGGCCCAATTCCAGACACAGATATTAGCATTTCAAAGATTTCTCGCTCCTGAGCACTTCTAAAACCATACAAGCTATTACTATCCTCTCTCACAATTAGTAAAGTATGAAAAACAACCTCACTACCTATTAAATACCCAGTTAGTTTTGAAGTTATTACCTGATATCCAATCCCATTGCTCAATAGAACGTCCACCAATCTATATCTATCCTCCTCTTTTATTGCAATTATTTTCCCTTGTAAGTATGTAATCATATAGTCCAGTATAAAGGTTATTTACCCAATATACCATCCATTTTAAGTGAATTGTAACAACATACAGCGGCAGCAATAGCGTCAGCCGCATCATCAGGGCGAGGGATATCTTCAAGCCCTAACAACGTTTTCACATTTTCCTGTACCTGCCTTTTATCCGCCCTTCCACTTCCTGAAATTGCACTCTTTATCTGTGGAGGAGTGTACTGATGGATCGGTAATTTATTCTGTTGCATTACAAGCATACACACACCCCTAGCCTCTCCCACCGCCATCGCTGTCTTCACGTTATTCGTAAAGAGGAGGATTTCAATAGAAGCTCTCTCGGGTAGGAAAACCTTAACTATATTCTGTAGATCATGATATATTTCCTCCAACCTAAAACTATTCGCTATACCTGCATTGGTTGATATAACACCATAATCGACGGCCTTAATGCCTTCATCAAAATCAATAATTGCCCATCCGGTGGTAGCTAAACCCGGATCTATACCTAGAATTCGCATATTAGTGAATAAAATAGTTTATCGGTACTTACGCCTCCTCTAGATCGGTCCAAATTTCTTGCACATCATCATACTCTTCAAGAGTATCTAGAGCTTTTAATATCTTCTCTAATTCCTCACCCTCAACCTTTTTCTTCATTTTAGGAAGTTTAACCAGCTGTGCATTCACAACCACATATCCTAAGGATAGTACTGCATCTCTCACCTTTGCCATAGCCTTATAATCGGTGTATATATCCAAAGAATGATTTTCATTTACCTCAATATCGTCAATCCCTTCTATATCCATTAATATCATCATTACTTGATCAATATCCTCTGACACAAAGTAGTCTTCTTCTCCAAACTTCTCTGATTTAACCATCTTTCCTGGCTTCACATTTACATAACCTTTAGTCTCGAAATTCCACGAAACAGATCCGCTCTCACCTAGGTTACCACCAAAATCTGAAAATATATTCCTCAACTCTGAAACTACCCTATTTGTATTATCTGTTAGTACATCAACTATAATTGCCACATTACCTGGTCCAAACCCCTCATATGAAGCCTCAACCAACTGTACTCCATCTCCACCTCCTGCCCCTTTATCTATAGCCTTCTGAATATTATCTGCAGGAAAACCCTCTTCCTTAGCCTGCTGTACATACATTCGTAACGTTGGATTCATGTAGATATCTCCCCCACCCTGCCTAGCAGCGTGAGTGATTAGCTGTGAAAGCTTTGAGAAAACCTTCCCTTTCTTAGCATCATTTATTGCTTTTTTGTGTCTAATTGTAGACCATTTACTATGTCCTGACATGTTTATATTCTACCACTACTTGCGTAATTGAGAAAGATTTATATGGATATATTCCAGAAGTATAAGTACATTTAGACAATAGTCCGAGGGAGAATAAATAGAGGCAGATTTAGGGCGCTACAGCCAGCCTTCAAATATAGATCAGCTATTAGAGGTATAATTAAACATCCTAAGTTAATTACACAATATAATGAATGATATGCTTCCAAAAATATATAAACAGGTAGAGGATATTGCCAGATCAATATCCGAGTTAAGTATGAAATTAGATAAGCTTGAGAGTAAAATAGATATGGTTAATACGCAAGTAGATAAAAATGAGAGAAACCCAAAGGATACCAATATGAAAGTGGATGCCATTCAAGGAAAAATCTCCACAATAGAAGCCAAGATTGATACGTTTATTAGAGATACGGCCAGCGAATTCAGGAAAATATCCAAATAGGCTAATTATCAGCCTCCTGCTTAATAACTATTGGTGATGTAACGATTGGAGAGCTCTCAACCCCTGTCTTATCCATAACTGCTCTATTACCCTTCTCGCTATACTTCTGCTGACTCCACCTCCTTATCTTCTCCTCTATCTCCGTCTTATTGGTACTATACGTATCCCTAGAAGCTTGGATAATCTGCTCTCTGTTCCCAAACTTCTGATACCTAACATCTAAAGACTTTGCACTAAATGGCTTTGATGTCATACCGTTAATACATAGCTTCACATACATAGAGTGCGATTCAAGGGAGACCATATCTTCGGCTGAGAATATAGGTGCAAACTCATTTGAAAGGATTGTAGCGTCAGACTGACTCACCACAAAAGAAGCCAACGTCCCTACGTTACCGAAAATCGCCTGCCTAACAGTTAGAGGAATCTGATCTACATATTGATTAGTCATGGTTAGGTTCAACTTAAACTTTCTAGCTTCAGATAGTATTTTGGCAAAGGAATCGGTGGCAAAATTCTGGAACTCATCAACATAAAGGTAGAAATCTCTTCTCTGATCAATAGGCACATCAACCCTCTCCATGGCTGTAGACTGCAACCTTGTAATCAACATTCCACCTAAAAGTGCGGAACTCTCTTCACCAATCTTCCCTTGTGCTAAGTTAACAAGGAGAATCTTTCCCTCATCCATAACCTGCCTAAGATTAAAGGAAGATTTAACCTGCCCTACGATATTTCTAATCACAGAAGAAGATATAAATCTCCCCACCTTATTCTGTATTGGGGCAATAGCTTCTGACACCAGCTTAGTATTTTGAGACATCTGAGTGAACTCCTCTTCCCAAAACTTCACAAGTATAGGGTCTTTCACCTGCTTTAATATAAACTTCCTATAATTCTTGTCCATCAACAACCTCATAACCGAGAGAATTGTGGTGCCTTGTGCCTCTAATGCAGTAGATACGGCATTCGTTAACAAATACTGCAACCTTGGTCCCCATGAGAATCCGAACTGCTTTTTAAATACCTCCACAACACCATCCGCCACCAAATCCCTCTGTGCAGAATCATTTAGCTCCAATAGGTTAAAACCAACCGGATTATTAACGTCCCCTGGGTCAAAATAGATAACATCCTTAATTCTTTCTTGTGGAATAAAGTCTAGAAGTTCATCTATAGCCTCGCCGTGAGGGTCAATAAAACAGGCGCCGTGGCCTGCTAATACATCAGAAACAAACATATTCTTGAAAACCGTAGACTTACCAACCCCTGTCTTTCCGAGCAGGTAGAAATGCCTCCTACGATCATCCTTCAATACTCCAAACTCAATCTTCTTCCCTCTATAATCTGTTTCCGCAAATGCAGTTACACCGGCAGTCCCTGCAAGTGGCAGATCCATTGGTGGTTCAGCCTTCCGCGCCCTACTCCATATAATATTAGGTGTTTCTACAGAGATATTTGGTAGGTGATATAAGGAAGCCAGCTCTTCAATATTAAGTACATCCTCTGGCTCTGAAACAAGCTTTCTCTTTATATAATCGTTATACAACTCCTGTGCAGATACATTAACTGTAGAGTGCACAAAACTATTCAAATGAGCGGTTGTGAACTGCTTGAAACTTGCGACCAAATCTCTAAGTATCTGTTCAGAGCGTATCTGATCTGGCGATTTACTCACAATCCTAATACCAACCTCAAACCCCAACTTAAGCATCTTCAATTCAATCTGATTTAACTCCTCCTGCTGACCTGGAGCTAACTTAACAACCTCTTTCCCCGCACTCTTGCCATCGGTAGATGTTTGAAGCGCATTTGAAACGCTTTTGAAAACCTTGATTAAAGCCTCTCCCAAATTACTCACGGAAGTCTTCCCCTCCTTTACCTCTGTAATATACTTTTTAGACTCTTCCTGCCAATAGTTGGCCACGGGTCGAAGGTTAAACTGTACCCACGCCTCTTCCCCTCCCTTTAAATCGGATATCGCACTAGTGATTGCAGCGAGAGGATCAACTTCGAAATTCCTAAAGGTTTTTATAGGGAATATATAACTTTTATCCAATTCAATCATCCCTGTACTTACATAACTCTGTCCTTCCTTCGTATTACTTGTATAGTCGGAGACAAACTTGATCTCAGCATTAGGATACTGTGCATATATCTGCCCTTCTACAAACTCTGCCAAATGCCCTGGGACTACAGCATAGAAACGAATCCCTTGCTCTGAAGTTGAGACAACCTCAAAGGATATTACATCTAGTGACTTCTTAGCATCACGGAGAATACCGTGAAGAGATGAGAACATCTGCTCAGCGGCTAACGGTGTTTTATCGTTCTCCCTAGGTACAAGTATCTGCAATACCCTTGGGTTTCTGACCTCCTCAAATACGGTAGCTCCGTCAGGTTTCTTTGCAAAGGTGAAAATAAAGAGGACAAAAATAATAGAGAGTATCAGTAGTATGAGTATTGTGACGGCCATAATAGTATATTATTATCAATCGTAAATAAAAGTTCAAGCTATCTCCATTTCAGATCCTTCTCTTTATCCTTGCCTAGTATAACAATTATATCTCCAGTTGTAATGAAGTCGGGTCGGCCTGTAATAACATCACACGACCCACAGACCAAATTCTCAACATTATCAAATGAATTCTCGAACTTTTCAGTATTTGAGATATAAATAGTCGTCTTTTCAAGCTCGGTAGGTGAATTATCATATCTAACCACCTTAATACCAAAATTTTGTATCCTTCTAGCATATCTAGAAGCCAAACCTGCCACCCCACTACCATTATATACTTCAACTCTCGCCTGCTCCTTTTCAACCGATCTAGATCTGATTATATTGAAATTAGACTCTAAGTATCGGTCATATTCTCCATAGTCCACCACGGTAATCTCCCTACCGTTTGGGTCTTGTATACTGCGGTTTGCCCACGCCTGACTCAAATCAACCATCGAAACATTTCCGGCTCTAAACTGACTATCAGTGCTCCCAAATAGACGAATTAACTCTAATGAGGAAAGATTTGTATCTACAGATGTGTAAAAGTCCTCCCATGTGGAAGACTTATATACAGCAGAGAACATAGAGAAACGATCAATGAATGAGTTGATATATAAGGAGCTACTCGAAATCGAGTCACCCTTTAAATAGTAGTTACGAAATTCTTCGTCTCGACCCTCAGGAGTATCTCCAAACAGTATATCGAAATTCTCCAACGCTCTATCATCAAGCCATACATAATTCTCAACTGTAAACCCGGTCATATTCTCCACCTGCCAAATCACATACTCCACACTCCTCTGAGTATTAATAATTTTGCCAGCATATTCCAAATCCGAGAATTGTATATACGACCTAAAAAGCTCGTTAGGATCGCTTATATATACCCCCGGAGGAATATAGACAACCATAGTTTTCGCTAGGTTGGAATTCGATATTACCAACCACCCACCAAGTAGTCTGGAGTCAGCAGGAGATTTAAATATATACATTGTAGATTTAACGTCCTCTCGCACCTTTAAAAGGTTTAATTTGGAGTTACATACAGTACATTCCCCTTTTACAAGAATTATATTAGAAACAACCCTTTGAATTCCCCAAAACAGGGATAAGGAAACGAAGATAACTATAACAACTCTAGCTATGGATTTGAATTTACTATCCCCCCTACCCTTGCTCTTCACGAATCCTCTATTTATATTTCTTTTCTGTCTATTAGGTCGCATACTACATATTACATCAATTTCACCTACAGAAGTAGCCCCAAATACAACCCATTTTTAGCAAATCCTGCAAACCCTATAGAGTAGAATCCCACCATTTTCTCCAAATTCCACAAGAAGTTTTACGGAACCCTAAACCTACCTGAAGATACGAGCACGTTATGCAAAACGACCGTAAATACAACTTATGTTGAGCGGATTTACAACATCCTCTATTCAACCCCCTACTATCGTATACACCTATGAATTGTTATTATTCTATTCCAACCCCCACGTACAATATATTTGAACATCGATATAAAAGCTTATTGACACGGATATAACTCATACAGTGGCGCCTACTAGGGCCGAAATCTACGAAATCACTACTATTGAGAATTGATTGAAATAGATAGCCGATAGATATGACTATATAACCCACTCACGAAAGCCTACATTTGGTAATTCGAGACCCAAATATATAGACTCAAGAGCTATCGAATCGTTAGACAAAGTAACTGTGGATCCGTAGAGAGCATCTCCATCGATACAGTATCCTAGGTAGCGAAGAGTTGCCCTAATCTGATGCATCCTACCCGTTTCGATCTTAATCAAACACTCACCATCTTTAAGCAACTTTATATATGACAGTGCATACTTAGTACCTTTATTCACCGTAAATGGCTCAAAGCGCATTTTTTTACGATTAACCCCATCCCTACCTATATATCCTTCTGCCCTATACCAAGTATGACCTGGAATATAGTTATTCTTCTTTAATTTCTCAAGTAGGTTATCCGCATCGTAGTTAGATTCTGTTAACACACCTTTCCCACCAATCATACTCACATTAGCCTTATATATCTTAATAACCTTATGACTCTCAAACTGTTCTTTTAGATACGCCTGCATTGTGGCGGTCTTTGCAATTATCATTAAACCTGAAACCCCTTTATCCAACCTATGTACAATACCCGCCCTATCTAGCATGCTATCGTAGCTATTCTTTGACTCTAAATACCCTTTAACAATATTAGCCAACGTACCAGTCCAATTCCCCTCTCCCGGATGCACTACAAGCCCCTTAGGCTTCCTAATTACCATCCACTCATCACTCTCTTCAACAATATCTAAACTTCCCTCTATGCTTTCAATCTCCTCCTTAATCTCAATACTAGATTTAACAATCCCTACCAACCTCTCCAAATCGACCTCAACCAAATCCCCCTCCTTTAGCTTATATCCCTTCTTAACAACATCCAATCCATTGATCTTAACAAATTCAGTAATATGATTGGTTACTAAAGTTCTTGTAATCATTGGGAGATATGTGGATGGAACTAACCCAGTTATATGAGTATATACATAAACATCTACTCGCTCTCCCACGTAATCGGATTCAACTGTATACTGATTCATTATTTACCCTCCCTTTTAACTCTAACAGTACTACCCACTTTAGGAAGTTTTGGAGATCTAAACACTGTATCAATTACGATATTCTTCCTCTGCATATCGTATATATATACAGCCACGGAGAGAATCACATAGATTACTAATGCATATAGATGATACCTATCAACCACCGTAATCTCACTAGATAGCAGGGAAGCAAGTATAAAGCCGTTGCTTAATGCAAAATATGAGAAATGTACAACAAAAAGAGACTTCTCGTATGCGTCAGTCATATGCCTATACCTCAATTTCAACAGCATATGTATAAACCTGTAGAGAAGATAGATAACGGCTATAGCCAAGCCTTGGTTAACCATATTCCCGTTCTCGCTTAACACTCCAGTTATAACAAGTGAAAGACCAAGCATAATACTCCCTGACACGGTTACAACCCCAATCATCTCCCTCCATCTCCACTTCTTAATAAAGGTTGAAATGAAAAATGCAAAAGTAGTGAAAGCTACATACATACTAATAAAGAGGAAACCTCCATCCCATATTTTAAAGTATTTCCATGGGAGTAATCTGAAGTAGTATATTCCATCAGAATATTTTTCATATGGAGCCAACGACCATATCAAACCTTCAAAATCGGATGGATTAGAAAGAATATAACTAAACCTTCCCCATATTATGGTAACCGCAATTACCAATAGAAAAATATCAAAAACAGAGTTCCTGTTCTTACGTGTAGTGTGTGATTCAGACCAGAAAAGATACAAACCTAAGATTGCCAATATGATAAGGTTGGGTATAAAGCCAATCGCAATAACAGCATTTTGAATCGTTTGTAGTATTTCGTTCACCTTTACTCCTTATTTTTTATTTTTATTTCGATTCTTGCGCTTCCCCTTCTTCATTTTCTGAGGCTTTACAGCAACAGTACTTTCAACCATAACCTCTGCATTATCAGAAGCAACAGTAGTTGTATTTGCAGCCTTCTTAGCCTCTCTATCTCCCACATATTTATAATACTGTCTTCTTGCAAACTCGCTAAACGTCTCATACCGAATTCTTTTTACAGGAGGCTTAACAACAGCTTCAGTGACGACCTCTTCTACCTTACTTACATTTGGATTAACCTCTCCACAAAACGGACAGTTCCCCCACTTCTTATCTATATTCACACCACATTTTGAACACTTAACCTTAATTTCATTACGACAGCTAGGACAGTATACAAACCCGGGTTGGAGCATAACCCCACAAACCTCACAGTCTTGTAGCTCTGCGGTCTCATACATTAAATATCTTCTCTCTAAGTCACTCCAATACTGCTCCTGTGATGTGCTACGTGGTCGTAATATAAGGTAGACAATTAACCCTGGAATTGTTGTGACAAGTACTACAATCACAGCCAATACTCTTAAAAACACATTATCTGTTCTTTCGGATGAATCAAACCAAACCCAGGTTACAACTACCAACCAAAAGATTACCAATAGAAACGATGAATATTGCAATACCACGTTAAAATCCACAGAACTAAGTCCTTCAAGTAAATCGAGTACTGATTTCTCTAAATTCATAACCGGGTATTTAATAAATTAATAGATTTATGGTCGAGGAGGGAATTGAACCCTCACGCTATTGCTAGCATGGGATTTTGAGTCCCACGTGTCTGCCAGTTCCACCACTCGACCTTACAGCAGATTATACAATCAAAACAGCTATTTGTCCCCCCTATTATCTCGTTGCAAATTTTTGAAACTTGCGATATTTTTCACGAAGGCCATTTCAATATCTCCGGTAGGACCATTTCTATGCTTTGCAATGATAATATCAGCAATTCCCTTCTTCTCAGAATCAGGATTATAGGTTTCCTCTCTATCTATAAAGATAACTAAATCGGCGTCCTGCTCAATAGATCCAGAATCTCTCAAATCAGACAGCTGAGGTCTTCTAGAAGTACGACTTTCAACAGCACGTGATAGCTGAGAGAGAGCTATAACAGGAACATTTAGTTCTCTGGCAAGGTTCTTCAACCCCTGTGAAATCTCTGCTACTTCCTGAGTTCTTCCCTCCTTACTACTACCGTGAATAAGCTGAAGGTAATCAACAAATATTATATCCACACCTCTTTCAAGTGCCACCCTCCTCGCCTTTGTCCTAATCTCATTTATATGCTGACCAGGGGTATCATCAATCAATATCTGTGATTCAGCCAACTCACCCATGGCTATAGCCAACCTTTCAAACATCTCGTCATTTAATCTACCTGTTCTTGTATCCCAAAATGACACTTCAGCCTGCATACCTAACAACCTATCTAGTATCTGCGTATTGGACATTTCGAGTGAAAACACCAACGCCCTACTCTTATCCTGAACCGCAACATTCTTAATCATGCTTAGCGCAAATGCGGTTTTTCCCACCGAAGGTCTAGCAGCAAGAATTACAAGATCGGACTTTTGGAATCCACCGATTACATTATCCATATCTCTAAAGCCTGAGGGAATACCAAGAAACGCACCCTCTCGCTCCGCCCTCTCCGCCCTTTCATATGCGTCTTTAAGCAAATCTTTTATATGCACAAAGTTCGTTTTAACACCACTTTGAGCCACACCGAAGATTAGCTTCTCAGAACGATCCACAACCTCTTTCAATGGAATACCCTCATCAAAACTCAACTCGGTAATCTCGGAGGCTGAGGTAATCAAACCTCTTCTCAAGGAATTCTCTTTAACAATCTCACCATACTCCTCTGCGTGTGCAGAAGTTGGAACCAGATTAACCAGATCTGTTAGATATGCACGACCTCCAATCTTAGAAAGCTGTTTAATACCTTTTAACCTATTGGTGAGAGTGATGATATCTATTGGTTGCCCCTCTTCGAAAAGCTCCATGAGGCACCTATAGATCGTGGCATGCCTTTCATCGTAGAAATGTTCAGGCTTCAACCAACCTCCAACTGCTATAACCGCCTCCTTATCTAAAAGCATAGCTCCTAACACCGACTGCTCAGCCTCAATACTCTGTGGAGGAATTTTATATGCCATTTAAACTACCTAGTCTAAAAATATTACTTTCATATTCCTATCTTCTGCTTCAGGCTTGCTTTCAACCTTTAACACCTTCTCACTCGTAGAGTTGATAAATCCGAAGTATTTAATGAAATCATCTTTACTCTTGCTTCCCTCTCCACCAATTCCGTAAGGGACCAAGACTGTAGGCTCTATTTTAGAAATAATATCTTGAAGTAATTCATATGATGGGAAATTCTCACCATCACTATATGGAAGCAGTAATACATCAACGTCACCCAAGTCACGAATCTGTTTAACATCCAAATTCTTAGTTCCCATACCTACATAAACAACCCTGATTAACTCAAAATCGAATACATAGTGATTAGATCCAATTGGCCTCTGCACCATAAATCCTGAAATTTCGAACTCCCCTGGAGTACCAATTTCAAAAACTGAAGATCTATTTACAGGTTTAGACTCATACTTTCCCTGACCATTTACATTAACAACCACATCTACATCACTTGGAACCCCTTTAATCCCGTTCTCCTTTGCGAGTGCAGGATCCGTTACAATAACAAGGTTATCTACATTAAATGTGAAGCTGGTATATCCGTTATATTTGATCTTCATAGTATTTCCTCTATCTATAATATTTAAGTATATGGCCTAGTATACCAAAGAGTTAATCAATACTCACTACTCTTCCAATCACCACCAACCTATTAACAGGATTGAGGATAGGAGTACAGGTATATAGGGTGATAATATGTTGACCCTCACTACTTTTCTCATAATCAACCTCTTTAGATCCCACTACAATTTTTTCATATATTTCATACATAAACAGCTCCCCCCCATACTCTACTTTGATAATATCTCCAATTTCCACCCTATTTAAATAGAAAAATGGAGGAGGAATAATACTTCCATAATTAATACTATGACCAACTATAACTGTATTCCCGCCTGCATCTGGGGCTGGGGTATATGGCAGATGCCACAAACTATCTTTAAGACCTCTCTCATACCCCCTACCCTCCTGTACATATTCAGTAAGACCAATAGCAGGAATATACAACCTAAAAGAATCAGCATCCACCTGTAAACCATCTCCCATGACCTCATCGCGAACCTTTCCAACCTCCTTGCAACATACATCAGATGAAAAAGCCCCCAGTACAATGGGCGAAAGTAGGTAGAAAAATAACAATATTAAGAAGAATCTTAGGACTTTTAGAAACATTTATAGCTACTTAAGCATTGAAACTACATTATCAAGCTGAGCCAGAAGCGTCTTCTTCATCTCAGCTTTGACTAACTCTAGTTTAGCACTTTGAAGTGAACTAATTATGGCCTCCATCTGCATCAACACTTTCTGCACGTCTTCCCCCTCTTCTATCAACCTTTCTACACCTCGAAGTTGCCCCTCAATCCTATGCAACCTATCTTGAATTGTGGAAGGCCCTGATTTAGCCATAATATAAGCATATTTCAATTAAGTATAAGTAAAGTATATATACCCATGTAGGTATATGTCAATAGCGGATAAATCAAAGCTCCTTACAATTATCTATATATTTCCCTATAACTATTTTACAACAATAAATCCATCTGCTATAATCCCAAAGCAATGAAAAAGAATATACACCCAAAATATAATCACAACGTAAAAGTCACATGTTCATGTGGCAACGTTTTCACAACAGGATCAGTACTTGAAGAGATTAATACAGAGCTCTGTTCCAACTGTCACCCATTCTATACGGGTGAGCAAAAGATTGTTGACACAGCAAACCTAGTCTCCAAGTATGAGGAAAGACAGAAGAAAGCAAGTGCACTCTCCTTCAGAAGCAAGAGAGAAAAGATGGCTTCTAGAAAAGAGAAGTTCCAAAGTCAAGGTAAGACATCAACAGGAACCCTAACTCTAAAGGATATGCTTGCAGGTATTTCCAAATAGCTAATTCCCATTACCCATACACTATCTATGGATATTAAAACTATAGAGAAGGAGTTAGACTTAGTCGCAATCACCAATAAAAAGGAATCTCTTGAGAAAGAACTTTCAAACCCTAACGCCATTTCAGGTAATATAGGTGCAGTTGCATCTGAGCTCTCATACTACACCAACCTTCACGCCCTCTCCGCATCACTTTCCAATAAAGTTAAGGCATACAATGAAATCCTCGAGATAATCAATCAAGGAAGTAGCAATGAGATGTATGACATTGCTATATCAGAGAAAAGCATACTAGAAGAAAGCATAGAGGAAGAATACAATAAAAGACTGGCCCTAGAAATAGAGCATGAACTTGGTGACCCAGACGACAATCGTTCCGTGATACTTGAAATCCGTGCAGGAGCAGGAGGTGAAGAAGCCTCACTCTTTGCCGCCGACCTATATAGAATGTACAGCCAGTATGGGCTCAACCGTGGATGGCAAATAGAGGTAGTAGACAGCAGTATTAGCGACAACGGTGGATACAAAGAAGTAATCGCACATATCAAAGGCCCTAATGCATATAAAACGCTCAAATACGAAAGTGGCGTACATAGAGTCCAAAGAATACCTGCAACCGAGTCTGCAGGTAGAATTCATACATCAACAGCCTCTGTCGCCATAATGCCAGAAGCCAGAGATATAGACATCAAGATCGAGCCACAAGATATTAGAATTGACGTAATGCGTGCCACCGGAGCAGGTGGGCAGAATGTTAACAGAACAGACTCTGCAGTACGTATCACTCACCTCTCTTCAGGTATCGTGGTCAGTTGCCAAGAAACCAAGCATCAAGATCAGAACAAAGAGAAAGCCCTGGCTCTTCTGCGCACCAGACTATACGAGAAGAGGAAAAGAGAAGAAGATGAAAAGCGTGCAAAAATGAGATCATCACAGATCGGTAACTCTATGCGTGCAGAAAAAATCCGCACATACAATTTCCCACAGGGAAGAATCACAGACCACCGTATCAAGAAATCATGGTTCAATATGGAAGCAACCCTTTCCGGTGATATTGAAGATATGCTCAAAGATATCGAAAAGAGTATACAGAAACTTGAGCTCGAAGCACGACTGCAAGCAAGAAATGAACAGTAACGAGCTAAGGAGTATAAAAGCTATCCAAATTTCCCTAGACAGTATTAATCACCCCGATTCATTTAGAGTTGCTCGAGAGATATTTGAGCATACCAAAGGAGATCAGGACAGGATATCTTCAATAATTTCCTCACTCAAGCTCCATAAACCATGGGAATATATCCGAGGCTACGTTGATTTTTTAGGATTGCAAATCACCGTTAACGAACATACCCTAATCCCTAGAGTTGAAACAGAGGAATTGGTAAGGCGCATCATTGAGCATACCAAACAGAACAAAGGTGCAATTGATACGATCGTAGACATTGGTACGGGCAGTGGTGCAATTATATCGTCACTCGCTCACAATCTTAAATCACAAAGTAATCTTAATTTCATAGGTAGTGACTATAGTGAGAGTGCACTAGATGTGGCACGTAGGAATGCCAACCAACTGAACCTAACCAACTCAATCAAATTTATACAATCCGACATACTTGAAAACCTTGATGTAAGTACTAGCACTGTAATAGTTGCCAATCTCCCCTATATTCCAACCCCTGAATATCTCTCCTTAGAGAAGTCTGTTAAAGAGTATGAGCCAAGGTTGGCGCTAGACGGTGGGGAAGAAGGTTTAGATTTAATAGAAAGATTAATCGTCGAAACGTCAAAGCGAGAGGAAACACCACAAGCTATATTCCTTGAAATAGACCCTAGTCAGAGTGAAGGTATTCACAAACTATTTAGCCAGTACTTAAGCAATTACGATGTTGAATCTATTAAAGACTATAGAAATGTAATCAGATTTATACAAGCCGTAAAGAGGTTTTAAGAAGCCTCTTCCAACTTGAGTTTAACTTCCACTGTCTTTGCATTCCTCCAAATCTTCAATGTAATCTCGTCCCCAACTTTATATCCTTGAATAATTGAGGCAAGAGACTTACTCACCTTTTCTCCATTGATATGTGTAATTATATCTCCCTTGCTAATACCAGATTTTGAAGCAGGGCTATCTGCGGTAACTCTAACTACGAGGACTCCCGCTACAACGTTTTTATAATACAAAGCTGTTTCTTCCGAGATCATCTGGTATTCAACACCAATGTATGGTCGAATAAACTTACCATATTTCCTATACTCCTCTACCCTACTCTTAACCATATTAGAAGGAAGAGCAAAAGAGATATTATCTGCCCCTGCTGTTGTGGCAAAGTTAACACCTATTACCTCACCTGAACTACTAATCAAAGGACCTCCCGAATTACCGGGGTTAATCGCGGCGTCAGTTTGAATCACATCAAAGTATTCTTTAGTAGTAGCACCTAAGAAGCTGTCCTTTGTTGACACAGACCTATTCAGCCCACTTATTACCCCCGTCGTAACGCTACCTGCATAGTCTCCAAGTGGGGTTCCGATTGCAATTACCAATTGCCCTGCAAGCAGTTTATCTGAATCTCCCAATTTAATAACGGGAAGATCCTTACCCCTAACCTTCAATACCGCGATATCATTTACAGAATCAACTAGTATGTCTTCCACCAGATACTCTTTCCCATCAGATGTAATAACCTTATATTCAGCATTCTGGCTTGAGACCACGTGCTGATTGGTCACAATAATACCCGTGGAGTCCACAATAAAGCCCGTACCGATATTATTATTTGTATCAACTACACCTTGCCCAGGCTTAAACTCCATCTGACTTATTGCAATACTTACAACAGATGGCATAGACTTCTTAACCACATCTATGACTACGCTCTCCTCGCTTACTACAACCGTTTTCACATTCTCAAAGTCATTCTGATTTCCTGCATTTGTATTTGGCCAATTAATATTTGGCCCCACAAACTTCCATGCGATCACCACAACAGATACCAGTACCAATACTACTACGAACCAAATAGTTAGCTTTATTACCCTTTTATTTTTATCCATATCTTAAAACAATAATAAATTATTTGATCTTCTTTAATATCTCGCTCAAAGCTTTCTCAAACTGAGGGTCTTTTCCTGCGAGGAAATCCTCATCAGTTAATTCGAGTAGTATATCTGGTTTAATTGGGTTCTCCCTATTTAACCACTTGCCATTTGGAAGTAGCCATTTGAGGGTGGTAATGTGCAAACTAGAGCCATTATTTAAAGGTAGGATACTCTGTGCAGTACCTTTTCCATATGTTTCCTCCCCTATCACCTTCGCTCTATTATTTAATTGTAATGCACCAGAGAGAATCTCAGAAGCAGAAGCACTACCAGAGTTTACAAGAATAACCACAGGGATAGTTAGAAGTTTCCCTTTTCTAGTAGCCTTGAATTCCTTCACCTTCCCACTCCTATCTTCCTGCTGGGATATTATTTTCCCCTTTGCAAGAAACTCATTTGCAGCATACACAGATGAATCAAAGAAACCTCCAGGGTTGCCTCTTAAATCGAGAATTATTCCCTTAGCGTTACTCTTTTCTATTTCTTCAACCGCCTTATCCCAGTTACTATTCCACTCGGCAACTGAAGAATCTGTAAATCTTGAAACCTTGAGTATCTTAACTTTGGAGTTATCAGTATCCTTCACCTCAATACTTGGAATAGTGATTGCACCTCTCACAATCTCAATATCAGCCGCCTTAAGATCACCTTGGTGTAACACAGTTAAGGTAACCTTGGTACCTGCCTTCCCCCTTATCTTCTGAACTACGTCATAGATATTATCCGAAGGTTTTACATCCACTCCATCAATTTTGAGTATAATATCCCTTGGTTTAATACCAGCAGCCTGAGCAGGAGATCCTTCGATTGGAGAGATGATAATTATCTGTCCATTATCATACCCCAATTCCGCCCCTATACCTTCAAACAGCTTGCCTTCGTTAGATGAGTTAAAGGAGTCTGTCTCATCTGGATCTAGAAATACTGTAGCAGGGTCATCCAAAGAGTTCACCAAACCTTTTATACTTCCATAGAACATTTTCTCAATATCAATACTCTCCTCCGCAACATAGTTATCTACAAGTGTATCCCAAATATTCCAGAAAAGTCCGAAGTCTAGCTTTCCGATATCCTTATCTTTTTCTCCGATTATTAGTGATTTATTACCTTTAAGATCACTTCCACCTCCTTCAAATACCCGACCAGAAGAGAAACCTACCACAAAGGTACAGATGACCAGGACTATTATTCCGACATTTTTATACGTTCGACTCATAATGATATACGACTTATACTAACTTATCTTTCATTATATGAAGTATCGAGAATATGTACAACTATATATGCAAAGGAAGGAGCAGATCCTCTGGTACAAAGGTTCTTTTACCATCTTCAAGCTCAATGGTTACTGCGTGTTCCTCTTTATTTACATCCAAAACCCTTGCTACAGACCTATAATTATCGATATCCACTACCCTTACATACATTCCAACTTTAAGGTCTGAAATGAACTGAGCATTGGTATCAATTGGGCTTTTATTCAAATACTTCCCCTGGTCTGGCCATATAATACGATTCTTTTCCAAATCTACTGATGTAAATGAATCTATCATTGCGCTGAAGATTGCAGAGTATTCTTTTGGATATGGAATATTTCCGAAGCCTCCCACAATTCCCACAGAGAAATTTAGAGAAGAGAAATCAATATAATCCATAGAGTATACAATCACATACTCTGCACCCCTACCGTATATCTCCCGAAGCAATTCAGGGTATGCAAACCTACCTGCATAAACAATCTTCCCTCGGTATGATTCCTTAAGATCTTTGTTCACATAGATTGAGCTACCATCTCCCACCGTTTCGAATTTACCAATCCTTACATTTTTATATTCATTAGGCTTCTCGTGATAGTTATCTGTGAGCATTGGCATATTCCATACCATAGTCTCTATACTCAACCCATTGCTCAAATCCACATCCACCACTCTTCCGTGTGATTGTGAGACATACTCGTCAGACTGATTCTCGCTCAGGATATCAATACGTCCCTGTTTGATTCTAGAGAGACTAATTATACCCTCGACAGGTGTATACAACCTTTTGAGGGCAAGACCACCTGCAGAAACCCTTTCAGCAAGTACCTCACCTTGTAATACATACTCACCGTTAAGTCTTACTATGTAATCCATTGACTCCTCAATTTTCACTCCAAGCTCCGAGGGCACATACAGACTACTTAGCACCTTTTTACTCGTATTGGTAAATAGAACATCACCTGGTTTAACTACATCACCTTTACGAACCTTTACATCTACCCTACCTTCAAAAGGTATTACTAAACGGTAGTTGACTTGTCTGTATACCAATCTAGAGAACTGATGCATTTATCCACCCACTAATTTTAATATTGTTATTCTTCGGTTCAGGTCCATAGACAATTGGTCTATACCTGCTATCAATTATTACGCTATTGTACTTTTTCTTCCCAACTATCAATCCATATTTAAACTCAGAATATATACTACTGCTTTTGATAAACTCTCCAGAGATTTCCTGTATATCAACGTCCCTATCTACCATAATCTGACTAATTTCATTGGATAATGCATATACATCCCTGTTATCTCCGTTTACATTCTGAATATTAGCTGTAAATATAACCCTTTTGGTTCCACCTTCAACCGCAACATCGGGTACCAATATCTGATCAAGTCTATCTACAAAGTCTGTAAATTCAGCAAAGAAACCGGATTTGGCTATGCCAGTTGCGTACGCCTTTCCAAGAGATAGTATGGAATTATTATAGTCAATTCCTAGGTCTATACAGTTATTTATTTCAAGTCCATCTATCACAGAAAGAAGTATATCTTTATACTCAAGCTGACGAGGTACACTTCCTGTAATTAGAAGTAGCGTGGAGTACTTCATCTCTCCCACTCCATCAAACACCCCTTTGTTATCATTTCTAATAGTTAGGTTTTGAAGAGTTGAGAAAGATCGAAGTATATCTTTAACAATCTTAGAACCTGTAGCTTTACGCTCACCAAGTACGTAGTTAGCCCACATATTACTCAGTCTGCTTGATGTAGTTTCATATTGCAAAAACGCCTTTGATTTAGGAGTTAATACAGAATCAATCAATCTCCACTCATTACCAAGCTGCACTTTCCCATGATTGAACTTATATCCTGTGCTCAACGGTTGGCTCAATGAATTCCTCTGCTTATCCCTCTTTAATCGATATAGAAAGGTGTCTTCAAGCCCCATATCTAATAGTAATACGTCTTCATATCCCAACTTATTTGCCACACCAAGTAATAGGTCTTGAATATATGAATTATCCATTGTGATGATTGTAATATCTTTGGAGACCTCTCTAATCACTTCAAGCAATCTCCTACCGTCATGGTGCCTAGAATCCACATATACATTTATAGAATCAAGCCCAAATCCCTCATTGGTAAAGGGCATAACTTGATCAGACGAGTTCCTAAAGAATTGCCAATCCCACTGTTTTTCGACCGCAGAAATATAATCCTTAAGAAATTCTGATGTTAACAACGAAGGTACGGGAGAAAGAATGTCAGACAATACATAGTGCCTACCAATATCATAGTCGGTATAAGCAAGCTTAGTCACAATTCGATTATGACTAAGCTCAATGAGTAAGTTTGCAGATTTTTCTAGATTAGGCAGTTTTAGCACAACATTAGTAGTATATATGTACAATACTACATTAATTTACAGTATATTGATTATCTTTTCAATTGAAGATCTCTTTACTCTGCTGCTACGTATGGAAGAAGAGCCATAAACCTTGCTCTCTTAGCTGAGGTTGTAAGCTGTCTTTGATGTGCACTACATACACCAGACTTTTCAGTAGCAATAATCTTACCTCTTACTGAAGTAAACTTCTTAAGCTGGTAAACATCTTTATAAGACACTGTTTTAACACCTGACTCACAAAGAGGACACTTTAAGTTCAAGATTACTCTTCTCTTTCTCTTCTGCTTCTTCTTTCCGAATGGAGAATGTGACTCCTCTTCTTCAGCAGCAGCTGGTTTTACATCTAATACCTCATCTAAAGAAGGTACAACTACTTTTTCTTCTATTTTTTTAGCTAACTCTGCCATAATCGTTTATTTTCTAATCATATTAAAATGGTAAATCGGCCAATGGATCCTCATCTGCCTTATCATCGTCTGATGTCTTGTCATCTGAAACAGCTGGAGAGCTCTTAGGAGAAACTCCATCACTATCCATACCTTCAGAAGTAGATACTCCATCAGTTCCGATTCCTTTCCTACCTTTATCATCTAGAAGAATCATATCTTCAACTCTAATTTCTGTTTTATACTTTGTACCACCGCTCTCATCTTGCCAAGACCTAGTATTGAGTGAACCTTGTACATAAACTTTCATTCCTTTTGCAAGAAGCTGATTACAAATCTCAGCCATCTTGTTCCATGCAACTACATTATGGAATTCAGTAGACTCTTCAACAGCACCTTCCTGGTTCTTCCATGTTTTGTTAGTAGCAATACCAAACGTTACAACTGGTGTACCATTTCCTGTATATCTTAACTCTGGATCTCTTGTTAAATTTCCAATGAGTTGGACTAAGTTTAATGATCTTGCAGACATTTTGTAAAAATAATAATTTAAGTTATATACAATTATACTCCCTAAAGATGAATTCGAAATGAACTACACTTCTACTTCCAACTCTTTCTTTTTAATACCCTTTCCAACTAGCTCTGGATGCTCAACATTGGTAATCATAAATCTCAATATTTCACTCTTCAATCCTAATTTTCTTTTCAATTCTCCAACAGCATCTGCTGCCATATGGAAGTTATAGACAATGTAATATCCTTCATCATGACCACTAATTTTGTAAGCAAGATATCTCTTTCCCCAAACATCTACATCTGTAACATTACCCTGAGCAGCTTTAATGAAATCACTCATCTCTTTGTGCAATGCTTTTCTAACGTCATCAGGTAGCAATGGTTTAAGTGCAACCATCATCTCATAATGCTTCATATTTGTATCTTTCTTAGCCATTCTTGTCTATTTACTTATATATTAATGCTTTCAAACGCATTGGGATTGTATCAGAAAACGATTAGTTATGGAAGATACATTATAAAGAATAACCGGAGTTTCTCAAATGCCCTATTTAGTTAGAGAAAACTATCATGTAATCGCCATCCTGTACTACATACTCTTTACCTACATTCTTAACTATACCAACCTCTTTCGCCTTTACCCAACCCCCAACTTCTAACATTTTATCAACATTTACTACCTCTGCGGTGATAAAGCCTTTTGAGAGGTCAGTATGAATTACACCTGCAGCTTCTTTAGCACTTGCTCCTGCCTCAATAGTCCATGCGTTTACCTCTTTCTCACTACCTGTATAGAAAGTAATCAAATTCAACCTTTTGTATGCCGTAGTGATAATATCTTCTATCAAAACAGGCTTAGAATCTAGCATACTCATATACTCTTCCCTCTCTTCCACTCCCATATCAGATAGTTCTCCAATCATCTTCACATCTCCCTCAATGACATAATTTTTATCAGAAGCAGGAAGTGACTCTAAAAAGTCTTCCATCCAAACCTCACGGTCTCCACTATCCATACCCTCACGAATATTTAAGAGATACATCCCCTGCTTATTACTTAACAACCATAAATCATTCATATATGCCTTCTCATCATCACTCATTTGCATATTTACAATCATCTTTCCCTCCCCCATCCATTCCATAGCTCTCTCCAAAACGCCAATGGATAGGCTAAGCTCAGGAGTTAATCCCGACCTTGAATTCTTTTTAAGCTCTCCTAGTTTCTTCTCAACAGTTTCAATATCCTTCAAAATCAACTCGGATTGTACAATTGCTAGATCCTCTTTAGGATTAACTCTGTTATATACATGAACAATATTCTCGCTCTTAAATGCTCTAATCACATATAGAATAACATCAACTTCTCGAATATGAGATAGGAACTGATTACCCAACCCCTCCCCTTTTGACGCCCCTTTTACCAATCCCGCAATATCAACAAATGTAATAGCAGAGGAGACTTTCTTCTTTGCTTCAAAAAAAGTATTCAAACTCTCCAACCTATTATCAGGTACCACCACTACCCCCACGTTCTTATCTATAGTTGTAAATGGAAAGTTCTCTGCAGGCACCAAGTTCTTGGTGAGAGAATTGAATAGAGATGACTTACCCGCGTTAGGCAAACCAACGATACCAATAGAAAGTGAATGTGACCTAACAACTGACATATATTTATGTATAATGTAATCTAATGAGTATAATTATACATTAGAATGAAGATTATTAAAGCCATTATCCTAACAATCGCGCTTCTGTTGAATGGGATATACATTCCCACCCCTGCTTTGGCAGCAAACGAAGACTTCGTTATTTCCAGCGATATAATAATGAAATATGAATACCCTAACGAGTATGTGGAGATATCTGAAACGTACACCATAAACATCAACAATAACGACTACTTCTACAGATCTGGAATACAACAAAGCTTTTTCATGCCAGACTTCAAAAGCCCCAGAGATACTACAGCAGAGAGAAAGTTCAAGCAGGACTCTATCAAACTCACAGACAGTAATAACTTGGATCTGATATACACGATCGAGCAAGAGGATGATGGAATGTCCCTAACTACCAATACCACATCAGTTATAAATAGTAACAATAGTTATTACATGACTCTCACATATAGAACCCACGACCTTGTAAGTGTAAATGGTAATATTTCAAACGTATATATTCCTGGATTGCCGCAAAACACCAAATTCTCAGAACAGGAAGGAAAATTTGGACTCTCAATCAAGTACAACTACTCTGCAACTCTCTTTACCAACCTAAACTCCCCTGAAATATCCCACCTACAGCCCAAAAACATAAAGGTAGAGAAAACAGACAAGGCTATTAAATACACAATCCCCACCGAGGAAAGAATTGGAAAAAACTCATGGATACAACTTGGAACCAACCAATACTACTATTTCAGAATTGAACAGGAAGCAAAGAAAACCGACAATTTAACACCAGCAATTGTCACAGATATAACCGATATCGCATCTTCAAACATATATAGAATTGCACTACCTAGGGAATATGAGGAGACGGATCAGAAAACACTAATCAAATCCATTACACCCGAACCATACAAAGTGGAAAGAGACGAAGAAGGTAATATTTTTGCACTATTCAAAATGCCTGCCAATGCGAATAAAACAATCACGATTGAGGGGTATATTACACAATACAAACCCTCTATATCAGATCAGAAAGCTATTCCTCAAACTCCGATAACAGAATATCTTAATTCCATAAACTCCGACTCAAGGTTAAATAAATATATACAACCAGACAAATATTGGGAGACTAATGACCCAACAATTAAGAAGATTGCCTCCGAGCTATATTCAGACTCCCTCACTATCGATCAGTTAATCAGAAAGAACTACCAATATATAGTAGATAACTTCAACTATAGCTATGAAAAACTAGGCAGCGAGAATAAACGACTTGGAGCAAAGGCCGCCCTGACGGGAGCACCAACAATATGTATGGAATATTCAGATGCCCTCACTGCAATACTACGTGCACAGGGAATACCGGCGAGAATTGCAATTGGATATGGAAATGACCCAACAGGTGCAGAAAATAAAATATCGAACACCACTCCAGTTCAACAAAAAATAGCTCACCAATGGACCCAAGTATGGATTCCAAATTTCGGTTGGCTTTCGGTAGACCCAACGTGGGGAGAATCAAACCGAGAGTACATAGGAAGTGACCTTGACCATATACTTTGGTATGCGGTTGGATCATTTGACGAGAGTATAGCTGAAACCACTGTTTATACAGCAGACAGTATCAATAGTAATGGGATTGGAGACTACAGAATTTACCTACAGGCGCTAGATAAGAATAGCTATGAAAGTGTTGAAGGGATTGAAGAAGCCTCCCACCTCGTAGATAAGTATAAGGATGTAAATACATTCAATGTAGATTTCACATTAAGAACCAGTATGTTAGGGAGAATGCTTGTATATATTGTACCTGCAATTACCGTATTTACACTAGTACTATTATCAACCTTGTTGATAAAGATGATGCTTAAGAGATTTCAACGATCGTCTTAAGATCTAACACAGATAATGCATTATCAATTCTAGACTGTGAAGATGTGTAAAGGGTGATTAATGTATCTCCCTTCTTCACTTTATCTCCTGCCACCTTATGTACATAAATTCCTGCCTCCTTCACAATTGGAGTACCAAGATACTTTGTAACTTTCCTCACATCCCTATTATTCCATCTTTTAATAGTACCCTCTTGATCTGAAACTACATCATACTTAAACTCACCTAGTTTGATTTCTGCAAGTGCCAATTCTTTGGTAGCACCTTGAGCAAAGGCAATCTCCCAAAACTTCTTCTTTGCCTCACCACTTGTTAAGAATTTTAGAGCCATCTCTTTCCCCTCTCCTTTTTTAGCAACCTCACACAATTCAAATAGTTGGCCTGCCATATCAACAATTGTTTCCTCCAAATCCTTAGCACGATCCTCAGCTTGATTGAGCAACTTCAAAACTTCAATCATTTCTAAATTAGGACCAATCCCATTACCATCTAGATTCTTAATATCTCTAACGTAATACACGGCCTTTATACCCACCGCCTTAAACAGCTTATCAAAACCTTTACGTATCATCTCCACATCCTCTATATTCTGAACCTTTGTACCCTTTCCATGAGGGATATCTATAATCACATGAGTAATACCCATTGCAATCTTTTTAGCCACAATGCTCACAAGAAGCTTTTGATATGACTCAAGATGAATAACCCTTTCCACATGAATCAGAACATCGTCTGCAGGTGCTAAATCAAGCGCCCCACCCCATACCATACACGCCCCCGCCTTACGTACCGTCTCCATAATCTCCTCGCTGTCTAAACTAACAGGCATAGCAACTTCAAGAATATCGGACGTACCTGCAGGAGTAGTAATGGCTCGTGTAGATGTATTCGGAACAATCAATCCTCCGCATGCAAGAATTGGAACTATAACTGGGGTAATAGCCTTACCTGCCACCCCACCAATCGAGTGTTTATCCGCTACAATCCCACCTTTTCCTAAATCTGTGAAAGAAAGTTTAAGACCGGACTCTGCCATACCAATTGTCATTGCCAATACCTCCTCATCATCGAAACCTGGATTAAAGAAAGTACTCATGAAATATGCCACCTCAATCATCCCCAACTTACGAGACCCCATATCTTTAGTAATAGAAAGCAGCTGCTCTTTTGTAAGCTTGTTCCCCAACATCTTCTTTTTAATATACTCAATAGACTCAGAAGGAGTTATCAACTGCACCATAGCCATAACATCATTAACAATCTCAAACTTCATCCAAATATCTCTATATATACCAACCTGTCCGATCTCAATCGCAGTATCTGTAACACTTGCCCGCACGTTGAGCGAAATATCACCCATTCCGAGCTCGACCAAATCACCATCGTAAATACCCTCTTTAATTGCATCTACCGAGTTGAGCATAATATAGAACTCATCCCCGTTATCAATATCAATTTTGTTAATCCTCAAGTACATTATATTCGTATACTAAACTAAAATACCCACTCGTAGTTTTCACGAAGTGTTTTAACCACATCCTCTGCTTTAACAAGACCGAATTCAGTTAAATATCCCGTAACAAACTCCTTGTTAATAAAGTCAAAGGCAGGATTAAAAAGCTTCAACCCAGCTGGCGCCTCTGGCCATAATTCATCTGCCTCACGTACTTCAATTTTAACTGCCTGATATGCACTTGCAGGATTCACTTTCAAAAGAGGGGTAACAACATACACAGGTATATTTGCATAGTATGCAGCTAACCCTATCCCCCAACTTCCCACCTTGTTTACAAAATCCCCATGGATCGTAATCTCATCGGCTCCTACAAAAACCGCCTCAATTGGAATTCCTGATCTACCGATAATATATGTTTCAGCTGCACTATCTGCAATCATCGTAGTATCTAAACCCTTCTCCAATAGATTAGCTGCAGTTATCCTCCCTTGAAATAATGGTCGGGTTTCGGTACACACAACTTTAAACCCATCCTTCCCTTTTGAGATTTCATATATAAGTCGCTCTGCAGTTGAGGAATGACAATGCGTAAATGCATATTGAGTATCTTTAAACATACCCAAAGACTTATTCACAATACTCTCCTTAGTTTCTTTAATCATATTCAAGTATTCATCACACAATGCAAGCAGCGTTTGCCTAATTTCGTTTGAATCGGTGGGAGATCTATACTTAACTATAAAGTGATAGTTAATATACTTAAGACCATTTTGCGCCAAAGGTTCATTCTGTCTCGCATATGCCAACCTACTTCCCACGCTCATTGCTTTCTCGAAAACATCACTATCAAGATTCGAACCTATATTTTGTAGGTAGATTTTAATACCCTCGAAGGTTGCAATAGCTACATTGGTAGCCCCCTGTATTTTTACAGACTTAATATCTTTATATACATCCTCAATATTGTTGTACTGAAACTTGCTTTGACTCATCTCCCTTACTCTAAAGTTACAATTTCAAACATATCTGGCACGTGGGTATCAACAGATAGCTCTTCTTTCATCTCCTGTGCAAACTGAGTTGCTACACTCTCCTCACCATGCACCATAAAGACTCTTCGTGGTGAGTGACCAAAACCTCTTAACCAATATCTAAGATCATTCTGATCAGCGTGAGCAGAGAAACCTCCAAGTGTATGAACCTGAGCTCTAACTTCAAGATTCTTTCCCTTGATATACACCTCAGGTGCACCTTCAACAATATCACGACCTAATGTTCCTTCAACCTGAAACCCTACAAATACTATACTCGTTCGACTACTCTCAATATTATTTTCTAAATGATGAATAATTCTTCCACCTGTACACATTCCACTACCCGCAATTATAATTGCACCTCGCTTTGATACCAATCTCTTAGAGTCCTCTGCAGACTCGGTCTCGTGAAAACCTGGGAAATCAAATGGATCATCACCCTTTTCGAGTAGTCTCTGAGCATCTTCATCGTAGAAGTTTGGAAACTGCTTAAATATCTTTACGGTCTCGGAAGCCATTGGGCTATCCAAGTACACCGGCATATCTGTTAGCAACCTATTTTCAAAGAAAAGGTTCAATTCGTAAAGTATTTCCTGTGCACGCTCAATTGCAAAAGAAGGAATTAGAACATTACCACCTTTCTGTTGCGCATCTTTAAGAATAGAAAGAAATTCTAATAAAGTTTCATCTTTATTCCTATGTGACCTATTACCGTATGTGGATTCCACTATAACGTAATCAGCCTCTCTAACTAGATCAGGATCTTTAACAATCCTCTGACCAGCTTGTCCCATATCTCCTGAAAACACCACCTTTCGTGTTCTACCGTCACCATTCTCCAACCAAAGTTCAAACATAGCTGACCCTAAAATATGCCCAGCATCTCTCATTCTAAACTCAACTCCATTTCTAAAATCTACGGAATCACCATATGGATACACATCAAAGTATGTGAGAAGCTCATTAACATCCTCCTGAGTATACATAGGCTCTCGAACTTCAAATCTATCCTTCCCACCTGATTCCAAGTTAGGATTATCCGCCCTCTTCTTAGCTTTAATAGTCCACCTCCTATACTCCTCTTCCTGCAACCCAGCCGCATCCAATAGTACCACCCTAGCAATCTCTCGAGTGGGTTGAGTTGAAATAATACGGCCCTTAAAACCCTGCTTAATTAACAAAGGTAATCGACCACAGTGATCAAAATGACCATGAGTTAGGAAAACATAATCAAGTTCTGCAGGATTAAAGGGAAAAGGCTCATAATTGAGGTTATACAACTCTTTAGTCCCTTGGAAAGACCCACAATCAACGATAAATTTAACCTTACCCGTATCCATGTAGAAACAAGATCCCGTTACAGTTTTAGCCGCTCCACAGAATTGCAATTTCATTTAATCAGGGCAGTTTATTTTATTTCCTTTAATACTAGCAGGTTGGGTAACTACTGACAAGGACACGCTATACCTCTCTAGCTAGATCAAGGAGAGAATCTTTAGTATTAAGCATAGGATCGTCAATAACTTTTTCTAAAAGTGCAGATAATACACGACCAATCTCCTTTCCGTCTACAATACCAATTTCCTTCAAGTCATTACCGTTAACCTTAAGATCGGTAACCTTCAATGCCATATCACGGCTACGCACATCTGAGATTCTCTTTTGCAATTCAGTTATCTCTTCAGGCTTGAAAGATGTCATAGGGTTGGAAGATGCGTCCGCTATTCGTAGGGAGAACAGATCTTCTAAGTTCTCCTCCCCCACCCTTGCAATGAACCTTCTAACGGCTGAATCTGACCACTCCTTCTCCTTCAAAGATCGAATCTGTTCCTCGCTCATTCCATCTTCATAATGTGGATAGAAGAACATATGATTTCGGACCAGATTAGCAACCTTCTTAATTTCACTCTTTGGAAATTTCATTCTTGTCATAATAGTTTCAACCATAGTTGCACCTTCAGTATCATGCCCATAGAAGTGTCCGTTACCCATATCCTTTCTTGGCTTTCCAATATCATGAAGTAGTGCAGCGAGCTTCACTTTATCGGGAGCCACGTCACAAGTTTTAAGGCTATGATAGTACACATCATCTGCATGAAATTTCCTCTGTACTACACCATACCCTTCCAATAGTTCTGGAAGAAACAACTCCAACAGTCCAGTCTTTCTCATAAGTTCAATACCTATGGATGGCTTGCTAGAATGCATCAACATCTTCATAAACTCATCCCTAATTCTCTCCATTGAAATCTGAGCCGCTACAGGTAGTGCGCCTCGAATAGCTTCGAAGGTATCGGTCTCTATATCAAAACCAAGCTGAGATGCCATCCTACACGCCTTATAAGCCCTCAAACCGTCCTCTTTAAATCTCTCTATTGGCGTACCCACCGCCCTCACAACCCTCAACCCCAGATCCCTCATTCCACCAAATGGATCATAGACCTCCCATTCTTTCTCCTCTTCCACGCCATCAAGTTCAGTTGAAGAGAGATCAAGAGCCATAGCGTTGAAAGTGAAATCCCTACGTCCCAAATCTAAATCTAGATCGGTTATGAAATTCACCTTAGTTGGCCATCTACCATCCACATACCCTTCTTCACTTCTAAAGGTTGTAACCTGTACCTCAAAATTCTCCCCTTTATCATCAGGCACAATTGCAGACACCATTCCAAACCTCATACCTGTTGCAACCGACTTAGGAAAAATATCTAACATCTGATCAGGTTTTGCATCCGTAGCAAGGTCATAGTCATCAGGAACAATACCCAATACTACATCTCTCAATGCCCCCCCAACTAAATAGCACTGATACCCTTCTTTTAGGAGCATCCTAGCCACTTTTTGAACATAACCTGGAATTGTAAACTTCACCCTATTGTTTCCCATTGTGCATTTTAATAATTAAACGTACTAAATATTCAATATCTTCATACCTATGATTGTCCTCCACCTCACCCTCTCTTGCATATTCTAACACAGAAATCTTAGGATTTTGCACCACCTCCCTAATCCTCTCATAACTACCAAAAGGATCACCTGCTTTCTGCAAAATAGTAGTTGGAACCTGTAAATTACCTATCCAACTCCCCATACTATACCCCGCTTTAATAGCAGCATCATATGGAAACCCCACAAAAATTGCCAATTGAGGATTTAATACCCCACTAGCACAACCTTTCATCGTTATTACCGTACCTATAGACTTTGCAAAAATAACGTACTCAGAATCTGAACCTATGAGTTCAACCAATTTACCCAACTCATAATCTACATCGGTCTCATTCTCCCCCTCCCTCCAATTTCGATAAATAAGAGAGACGGCATTCACACTTTTTGCCTTAAGTGCACCCTCAATTTCCCTGATCCAATCCATATTTGAAGGAGACTGTCCTCCTAGTAGTAGTACTTTCATATAAATATTCTATCTACATCTTCACAGCAATACAACTTCTGATATACTAAAAATATGACATCAATAATGAACGTGATTCGAATAATACTAATAATCCCCCTCTTCATAGCACTTCTGGCCACATTGCTAATTGCCCCATATATAATTTCCTTCAAATACACTGTCTTTAGTTCCTCATACATTAAAAATATTGCAACAGATAGTAGGATGGTTGAGATTATAGAAGAAAGCGTGTTTAAACAGAGTACTAATGACAATACAAATCAACTAAAAGACCTAATCTTTAAAGATAAAAACTTCATAACAGGCGCAATATCTTCAGGAATCGATAGCATATTTGTATGGCTAGATCGAAACTCGGAGGAAATAAACGTAACCGCGAATAAAGAAGAGACACAGCAGAAATACCTCACAATACTATACTCCAAAATGCAGGAAGAGATTTTTAAAGGGTTTGGTAAGAACATAGACCCGTCGAAAATCCCTACATGTAAAGAATCCAACCTCTCAATAGAGGAACTTAGAATAAGATTCATAAACGGTAGTCCATGTTTTCCAATGGATCTAGAACAAGCTACAGACAACGCTTTTAATGAAATCGGGCTGAAATCAGATAACGATAAGGTTGTACTACTTTCCGTCCCAAAGGATAAACTCGCCGAGCTTAACTCAGTTAGAGACATATACTGGATTATAGATAATTCAGAGGCTCTGACAATCGGAATACTGCTAACATTAATATCCCTAATAGTATTAATATCCCCCAAGAAAACATCGGGATATATACTCACGGGGGTATCCATATTTATCATATCAACCACCAATTACGCACTTCTCTCATCAATCCCATACCTAGAGATAGACGAGATTTTGAAGTATCTAAATATTAAGAGGGACGATATTACAAAAGATACTTTAGATGTTGTGTACAATCAGATATTCTCTAGAATAATAGAGGATGTAGCAAACATTGGAAAACGAGCTTCTCTATACCTCCTAATTCTTTCGATAATTATAATTACCTCCTACATCACCTATAAGGTAGTAAAGAAGAGGAAGGAGAGATTAGAACCAATAGAGACCGAGAAAGTAGTTAGTAAGTAAAGACTAATCTCTTCTAGCCGCTTTCATATTACCTACAATTACATCTTCAACCTTCTTAACAGCCTCCTCCAAACTATCCGCAACCACATCTGCACCAGCAGATCCGGCATGCCCTCCCCCACCCAATACACGCGCAAATACAGACACATCGAAATACTCTTCATATGACCTAAAAGAGATCCGATAGGTATTAGAAACCTCACCATTTGGGTACAATAGAAAGCCTAGACTGTTACTAGTGGCACGAAGATAGTTATTTGCTAAATAATTAGTTAATCTCTTCAAATCATTCCTACCTATTTCAAAAGAACGAATAGAATCCAAATCAAGGAACATGTAATTATAACCTTCCTTGACATGATAGTTTGAGAAAAATGCAGTCATAACCTTAAAATCAGTTTCAGTAAAGATATTGAGATTCCGTAGCATTTTTGCCACACCCGCTCCATTATCAAGTAGCTGAGAGTAGATATTGAGAGATTTATGGTAATCGTACACCGGCTGAAAGGTAAAACTCATGGTATCTGTAACCATTCCTAATGCAACTTCATCATACGCTCCATCATAGATTTCATATCCAAGTTTATTTACAAGCAAATCAAATAGAATCTCTACCGTGGAAGATGCATTAACAATCATATGCAACTTATATTCACTATTAATAGTTTCACTCTGATGATGATCGATGCAAACAATAGAGGTAGAATTATCAGACACAGCTTTATCAAGCGCTTCAACATCATCCGACACACGAGAAAAATTAGAAACATCGAGAATAAATAAGGTGTCTATTTTCGAATCCGCAACAACCTCTGCAATATCTCTAGTATCAAAACTCTCAGCACCATCTAATGAAGTTAAACCAGGCAATGCCCCACCCTTAACAACAGGCACAACAAATTTATCTGGGAAATTCTTCTTAATCATCTTGAAGAGAAAAAGTACAGAAATAATGCTATCTGGATCAGGACCTAAATGCCCTACAATTGCAATACGGTTTGATTTAGAAATGATACTTGTAAGCTTCTCCAAATAACTACACAGTGAAGTTAATATGGCGGAGAGGCAGGGATTCGAACCCTGGGTAGGTTGCCCTACGACGGTTTTCAAGACCGTTCCATTCGACCACTCTGGCACCTCTCCAACTTGTGCATTCTACTAGAAAAAGGAGATTATATCTAGACTAACCCTTCGTAAAGATCTCTCTAATAACATCATCAAGACCCATTTCATCAATGTTTAAATCCTCAACTTGAAAACTCTTTAATAGTTTTGCAGAAACATTAGGAACACTATCCCTATGAACTTTCAATACGCCATTAATATCATCCAACCTAACGATCTCCCCTATCGCTTCTAAATCAGACCTTAAAATCTTTTTATTAGCTACAAAAGAAATAGTCTTATACTGTGCATGAACTTTAATTAAGTTTGATACACTACCGTCGTACATAATACGACCATCATCAATAATTATAACCCGCTTACAAAGCTCCTTAACATCATCCATATAGTGACTAGTTAACATCACGGTTGTTTCATACTTACGATTATACTCTTTAAAGAAAGTCCTCAACTTCTTCTGCATAACAACATCCAAACCAATGGTAGGTTCATCAAGAAATAGTACCTGTGGACTATGCAATAAGGAGGAAAGCAGTTCACACTTCATCCTCTGTCCAAGTGATAATTTACGAACAGAAATATTAACTACACTCCCAATATCAAGAAGATCAATCAAATCGTCCAATCTTGGATAGAAGTCGGAATCACTAATCTCGTATATCTCTTTATTCATAAGGAAGGAATCCATAGCAGGAAGATCCCACCACAACTGATTCTTCTGCCCCATAACCAATGAAATCCTCTTAAGAAACTCTGTATTTCTCTCCCATGGAGTATATCCAAGCACAGAAACAGAACCGCTAGTTGGGTAAAGTAAACCTGATAGACTCTTTAAAGTAGTTGTTTTTCCTGCTCCATTTGGACCAATGAAACCAACAAACTCTCCCCTCTCTATATTAAAGGAAACATTATCAACCGCTTTAACAGTACTATACTCTCTCTTAAATAGATTCTTGATAGTCCCTTTAAGACCTGGAGCTTTTCTATATATTTGAAACTCTTTCCGAAGATTTTTAACCTTAACGTCGTACTTCATGTCCTCATTCTATCATATAAGATTGACGTGGGAATAGTATTAAAATAATATGATTAGTATGAAAATATTCCGATTATCTATATCTACAATTCTAGTATTAATCCTTTGCACTAATCCTGTAATTGCCAACAACCTACAATCCGATAATTTTAAGATTGTGGACGCCACAACAAACTCTGGAGGGGAAGTAACAGGATCGAGCAACTTTAACCTCCTCAATACTGTAGGTAGTTTCTCTGGAGACCCTCGTCTGCTATCCACCAACTATAGAGCGGGAATTGGAACCGTTGAAATATACCTTGCAAATACCCCTAAGATTAGCTGTTTTGAAACCACTACAAATGGGACATCACAGTGCACCACAGGTCCCTCATACTTAAATAGCGATGGAATGACAACCGTATGTGGACCTAACGGATGTTATGACCGAGGTAGATTTGAAATAGACATACAGAGAAACCCTGCAGATACGTTATACGGAATACAAGTGTCCACAGATAGCTTTACCACAGATACTAGATACCTAGACGGAGTAACCGGGAAGCCTAAAAACTCCAGTCTCAGAACAATAGCTGACTATAAAACAAAGGCAGGTTGGGAAACTGACGTGACCAATGTTAAAGGTCTCACATCAGGAACGCAATATACTATTCGCGCCGTGGCTCTTCACGGTGACTTCACGGAATCAGAGGTAGGACCATCTGTATCCGCAACCACTGCAAATACACACATGAGTTTCGACCTAGATATAAGCGATGTAAACGGAATAACAACCGAAAGCGCACCACCATACCTTGTTGAATTCAACAACACCAGAACTTTAATACAAACAGGACCCCCACGAACATCCTTAAATGTAATATGGATGGATATATCAACCAACGCTCAGGGAGGATTTGCACTAGTACAAAAGGGCGAGTATGGAGGATTATTTAGTACGTCGCAAAGCTACACGGTACCATCAGAGAATGCCAATCTAGATGGAGAAAGTGAAGGATTTGGCCTACAAAGCTACTACACAGCACAAGAGAAGCAAACAGGAAGTGGGAGTGGAGATCTTGGAGCTATCACCACCAATGCCAACTACGCAGGTTCAGGCAATACGGTAGGGAAAATTGCGCAAGTCTATTTAAAAATGTATGAGTCAAATAAACCGCTTCTTAATGGGAGAATGGGGATACAGCTTAAAGCTAGAGTATCTGGATTAACCCCTGCCTCTACCGATTACTCAGAAGACATTACTTTTATTATGATTCCTAGATATTAACCCCATATCTTATAACCTAATAAAGTTGACTTCCAACATCAATTTGTCATATTCTTAAAAGACAATTAACCTATACTATATAACCTAATACTTCGATATGAAAACACTTCTCAGAGCAGGACTATTAGTCGTTGCTACAACCTTCCTTCTCTCGCTAATACTTCCGAAATTCACTGCAAATGCAGACAATCTTAATGCGGTATACTTCTTCCTCTCAAGAATGCAAACAAATATCAACGGTAGTTCAGCGACAGTTGAATATTTAATTGCACTCTCCCCTACCCAAACAATACCAACCAACGGTACTGTAACAATACAGTTTCCGGATGCAGACGACACCAACTGGTGTAGAACTGCGGGTGCACTAACCGTAACCGGTGAGTCATCATCAATTGTAGACCTAACATCCACAAACTGGGATATCGATGCAGTACTACCAAACAGCGGTTCAGCCCTAACAGCTACATGTACACAAGGAGCAGGAGCAAATTCATCAGATACAATAGTAGTATCAAACGTTGGTGCGCTAACAGCATCCACAACATATGGATTCAAATTAACAAATGGTACAGCTGCAGGTGTGATTGGAACTGACGATACCGCAGGTAGCCACCCAACAACCGTAACCACACAAAGTGGTGCCACATTAGACTCTGGAACATTCGACGTAGAATTGGTATCTAACGACACAGTTACAGTTTCCGCAACAGTTAACGCAGCACCAACCGTAAACTGTTCAATAAGTACAAATACAGTAGATTTAGGAGTACTCTTCCCAGGTGGTGCATATTCAGCAGCCAGTCATACAATTTCAACATCAACATCCCTTTCAACCAGTGGATACTACTGGGCAGCATACGGAACGGGTGACGGAAGTACCGACGCAGGATTGTACAAGTCAACAGCTACTACATACCTTCTTCCGTCGACAGGAAGTACTACGATTGACCTAACAGGTGTTGGGACTGAAGGATTTGGAATGACAGTATCTGACCCTGACGCAGGCGGTGCAGCAGTAGTTCCTGCAGATTTCTCAGACGCATCACCAGGAATATTTGGCGCATTGGACAGGACAAGTGCAGGAGCAAGATTAATACTATATCAGAACGGTTCACAAGCCAGCCCTGATAACTCAACGATTACATACGGTGCGAAAGCAGGAGGCTCTGCAGAGGCAGGATCATACTCGGAGAATGTACATTTCATCTGTGGAGCATACTATTAAAAAACTCCTATGTTTAAAAATGTCTAACTACATAAATGAAATTAATACCAGGAAAATATATCCTCACCACAGCAATATCCCTCTACCTTCTCTTTTCCCTAGCTCTTAAACCAGCAGATGCTCTTGGAGAAGCTAGCCTCTCATTAGGATTTGCCCCAACTGCAATGTACCTAACCCTTGAACCTGGAGAAACATATGAAGATGATATAACATTTTGGAATCTCTCCCCTTCCACGTTAAAATATCGAGTGCAAGTTAAAGGTTTCAAACAGATTGAAGATGTCCCTGGAACTTCTCGTATACATACAGACTTCGAAGAAAGCAACGACCCATACTCAGCGTCTAAATGGGTTGAGGTTGAAGCTACAGACGTAGAACTTCATCCCAACGAATATTTCAAACTGCCTTTCAAAATCACTGTACCCAAAGATGTGGCTATTGGAGAATTCCACACCCTAATCTTCCTACAATCAATTCCAAATCAAAACCCACTACAAGGATCAAGTACACTTGCAGACTTAGGATCTGGTCCTGCGATACTAATCAATACAGGGGATAATATAAGCGAGAGCGCTTCACTAGAATACTTCAAAACAGAGAAGAAATTCTATGAATACCCTCCTGTAACCTACCTAACAAGATATCTAAACAATGGCAATACACACATAACTCCAGCCGGAGATATTGTAATTGAAAACTTCCTAGGACAAGAGATAGATAGGATAACGTTCAATCCAAACAGACAAAGTTTGCTCAGAGCAAACTCAGCTGTATATACCAACGATTGGGAAAATCCTCCAATATTCTTTAAAAATGGCAAAATAGCAATCGGACCTATAAAAGCCAAACTCATAACCACATATCGAGCAAACTTCCCCGGTTTCTCACCATTGAGTGCCACAACAACTTTTTGGATACTCCCATGGAAGATAATCTTGGGTGTAATTCTCGCAATCTCCTTCATCATCTACCTAATATCTAGAAACAAGGCTGAAAAAAAGAATGCAAAAAAAGCAATCCAAACTTCAGCTCCATACATTAATAATCCATCTACAAATTCCAATGAGTATAGAGAATACCCTTAAAACATTTGCGATTGTATCAATAGCCACAATACTACTAACCTCTTTCCCACTAGAAAAGGATGCAGAAGCCAGCTCCATATCGACATCCCTCCAAGAATATACCCTTCAACCAGGTGACATTGAATTCGGTACTCTGGAATTTACAAGTAGTGAGAAAGAAGACCTTAAAATTAAATTAGATGTAAAATCATACGACCCTGAAAAAGAAGTATTTTTAGACACCACCCCATTTATAGCTGTAAAACAGAGTAGCTACACTGTAAAACCTGGGCAGGAGATATCAATTGACTACGCCCTATCCATCCCCCTCCAACAACCCACCGGCACATATTTTAATGTAATTACAATTGAGCCTGAATTAGGAAACGACATTAACGGAAAAGGTGGAAGTATTAGCCTCAAAAACGGATTTGGATCACTATTTGCATTCCATATAGAAGATGGTGAAAACACCATAGATAAAATATTCATAGAAAAAAGCGACACTACATTAATAATTGAAAAACGTGGATTCCCACTAATATCACCTATGACTGTGAAATATATATATAAAAACAACTCCAACTTCGTATTCAAGCCCCAAGGTGAAATACGCATAGTGGATAAGGAGGGAAACCAGATACTAGAAAGAGTACAAATAAATCCTCAAAATAAAACCATATACCCAGGTGGAGAAATAGAAATACAGGAAAGCTTCAAAACATGGGACGACCTTGAAAAAGCACTCGATACTAAAATAATCACCGCAAGAATATACAATGGATTTACAGACAACTACCTAACCAATCAAGTAGAAGTATCCATAAAAGAACCTATTGGAGTTGTTGCAGTGCTAGCATCAATGATGATACTAGGAACAATCGCTGGAGTAGCTCGATTAATAAGCTATAAAATGGGATCTAGAAAGAAAGTTAAAGTAGAACCTGCGCAGTAGTTCTGAAAGATACTTTAGCTACACTATCAAGTTCATCTCTCCCATACTTCTCTACAAACCTCCTACCACTATCAACTACATTAGACGCACCCTTAGGAAAAGGGAAATCAAACTTCAAGGACATATTCTCCATATACGTTAGAAAATATCTACGCGCTATAATTGAGGCAACAGCGGTAGGAAGATCCGAGCTCTCCGCTTTATGCATCTGCTTAAACTCAATACCCTTCATTACATCCCCCAACCTCCCTTTATTTGCAGAAAACTGATCAATCATAACGAAATTATAATCAATCGAACTACTACTCAACTCACCCACCAACTCCCTAATATTCTCACCATGAAGGTTCGCAAGCACCTTTGCAATATTATTAACCCTAGCATACTCACTATTAAATTTGGAAGGCTCCAACACCTTTACAGAGTATCTAACTAAATCTTTAACCTGATTATATATTTTAAGGATTGAAACGTCAGAAATGGCCTTAGAATCGCCGGCACCTGCACTAACAATAGTCGCATAACTCTCACTTGGTACGAAGCAAGCGCAAACCACCAAAGGACCGAAATAGTCACCCTTCCCCACCTCGTCTGCCCCAACATGTGCAACATAACTACCTACACTTGGCTTCCCAGATGAAACTAATTCAAGGATAGAAGAGAGATCTCCCTTTCCTTGCAATACCAATTTCCCACTACTATAGTACATGGCAGTAATAGACATAGATGCAAGCTTCCATGATAGGTATGGATTGGGATCGCTCTTAACCACAAAACCCATCTGTAATAGGTTGTGGTATAACTCTTTTGCCACCCCGCTTTCAATTTTAAGACTCTCTGTATTCATATAACTATAATTTCTCTATAACTTGACCCTCTGAAGTATCTTTAACTACATACCCTAAATCCATAATCTCGTTGCGAATAGTATCCGAGAGGCCAAAATCTTTATCCTTTCTAGCCTGTTCTCTTTTCTCAACCAACTCCTTTACACTATCAGGAATATCAACTAAATCACTCGCATAGATTGCCTCAGCTAGCTTAAGCCCAAATAGCCTATCGAAGTCTAATACCGTGGTAACTACATCTGCATCACTCTCACTAGACCTAACAAGATCAGCAAGTACCGCGAAAGCCTCAGACATATTCAAGTTATCATGAAGAGCACTCTTAAGCCGCTCTTTATATTCATCAAGCACCTTACCTTCCTTCCCTTCCGCTTTCTCTACCCTACCCTTTAACCTACTTATAACCGCAAGACGAGAGTTCTTTGCTCCATCCAACGACTCAGTTGAAAACTTAAGCGGAATTCTATAATTCGCAGAGATTAACAACCACCTAATATCCATAGGATCATAACCAAGTTCTAGAAGTTCGGATATTGTATTTGCATTCCCAGCACTTTTAGCCAGCTTCTCCCCCACTTTAGATTGTAGGTGTTCATTATGAACCCACATATCTACAACTTCCTTCTCCAATGCACCGAAATTTTGAGCCCTTTCGTTGGAATGATGTACAGGAATGTGTTCAATACCACCCGTATGAATAGATATAAAATCACCAAGGTGCTCTACACCCATTGCAGAACACTCAATATGCCATCCAGGAAAGCCATCACCCCAAGGTGAATTCCAGTGCATTGTATGGTCGGCATACTGACCGTATCGCTTCATCCACAGCACAAAATCTGCAGGATTCCTTTTCTCAGAATCTACGTTTACATCGTCTCTCACTCCTACCAGTTTATCTTCAAGCTTCTGCCCAGAAAGTTCAGTATATTCTGCATATTTGGTTACATCAAAATATACCGCCTGTTTAGTTTCATATACATAACCCTTCTCTTCCATACTTTTTATCAACGCGATCATCGGGTCTATGCTGGCAGTCGCTCTAATCCAACCCCACTGTGCAAGCTCATTTACATCAAGATTATCAACCATCTCTTTACCTGAAGGAGAGAGAATATTTAAAAGGTAGAAGTCATGGATAAAAGATTTTGTGTAGTAGTTGGCAACCTCGTAGGGATCTTTCACACCCAATCGCTTTGCTCCCGTCTCCATTTTATCCTCTCCGTAGTCTTCATCACTAGTTAAATGACCTACATCGGTTATATTCATTATCCTTTTGACATCATATCCAAGGTATAGAAGAGCCCTGTGGAGAATATCCCAGTTTGAATATGCACGATAGTTACCTATATGTTGATGGTGGTATACGGTTGGTCCACAATTATATACGGTTATGACACCATCGGAGTTTGGCTTAATTTCTTCTAATTGTCTTGAGAGGGTATTGTATAATTTCATGAATATATTGCTAATATTAAAACATCACTATACTGCTAGATAATATCATAGCAGAAAAAAGGGAGAAAATAGTTAGCAACAACAGTATATATTATTATTTCTACGAGGATTCATGGCTAATAATATCATAAAGCGTTTCTTCCTTCAAAAGACCGCTTCAATGTTAGTTGGTCGGCATACTCTAAATCAGCCCCTGTAGGTAATCCCATTGCCAACCTGCTCAACTTCACTTTTTCTGAAACTCCCATCTGCTCAATCATGTCATTAATATAGTTTGATGTAGCTTCACCTTCTAAGTTAGGATTGGTGGCAATAATTAGTTCAAGCATACTATGTTCCTCTAGAAGTTTGGCAACCCTCCCTTTTAATTCTTTAAACCTCAACTCATCTGCTCCAATACCGTCGGCAGGAGATATTAATCCACCTAGTACAAAGTATAGCCCTCTAAATATACCAGCATTTTCGAAGGCCACCACATCAAGAGGATCTTCAACAATACAAACCTTGCTAGAATCTCGTAAAGGGGATGAACATATATTACATATTTCAGAGTCAGAAACGTTAAAACATAGGGTACAATTTACAATCTTCTCATCCATCTCAGTTAATACATTGGCAAGTCTAGTGGCATCTTTTTTAGAAGACCTAAGAAAATGATATGCCATTCTAGCGGCAGACTTTGGGCCCACCCCCGGTAGTTTACTGAACTCATCTATAACTTTTTCAACAGAGAGAGGAAGAACTGCCATATTAACCTAACATACTTTTAATCTTCTCTAGATCAAAGTCTTTCATGGCTTCTTTCTGAAGAATCTTTTGATAGTCTTTGAATGCTTCATCGAACAGTTTCTTTATCAAACCCATACTCTCTGGCTCGAGCAATGACTCATCAATATGTAGATCTTCAAACTCCTGTGCAAGATTCATAAATATAACCACACGACCGTCTTTGGATGACCCAGATACTTTTTTCTCTCTAAGCTTCTTTTGCATCTGTTTAGCCTCACTCTGCATTTTGAGAAGTTTTACAGGATTTATCATAAATATAATGAAATAACTTATCTAGGTAATAATATCAGATGTTATTGTTTAATTAAACATTACATACCTTCAAATATAGCCTCTACCTTCTTGCTCACCTTAACAGGTTCAGCAGTTTTAGCAGGAGAGGATACTGAAGAAGTTTCTTTGGGGATATTTGCCAGAATGACATCAGCAGATACCTGTTTCTTCTTCTTAACACTACCGTTTACAATACACGAAATTTTATAACTCACACCCATTAGATCTTTAATAGCTCCGTTGATAATCTCCCTACTCTTCCCCTCTTCCACCCTATCTTTATAGAACTGGAATGGTACTTGAATATTCATTATCCCACCATCAATGTTTAGTAGCTGAGAGTTTCTTAAAATTGCTGCCAGAGGAGAGTTGGTTGATTGTACAATCTGCAATACACTCTTCCATTTCTCTTGTATCTCTTCAAATGTCACATTACCTGGATCAGCAGTTCCTGAATCACTTGGACTATTGGAAGGTACCTCCTCTTCCACTGTATCGTCCTCCTGTATAACTTCAACCTTTACCTCTTCCTTTTTAACTACCTCCTCCTTTTTTACGACCTTTTCAACTTTAACAGGGTTGCTAACAGTCTGAGGTATGGAAATTGAATACTGAGATATTAGTAATTCAAAAGAAAGAATTGGAAAAGAAGAATACTTAATATTCTTATCCAAATTAATGAACTCGAAGATAACTTTATTAATAGCATTTGTATCCAATCCCTCTAATATACTCCCTATCTTACTACCGGTAATCTTTGCCACCAATACCTTCCTTAACCTCTCTAAAATCTGTTTAACAAACTGAGAATGATTCACACCATCCTTCTCCACCTGATATATCAAATTAAGGGCATCAACTGATTTACCGCTCACCATATTGAAAACAAAGGTATCAACTGAATCATCACTTGTCATTCCAAGTATACTTCGAACTTCATCCTCAGATATCTCCTTAGGATTATCACTCTGAGCCTGACCACTAACCACCACATCCAATAGCGACATGGCGTCTCGATAGCTACCTTTAGCATTATGTATAAGGATGTTAAGGGCATTCTCTGAAAAAGTAACTCCCTCAGATTTTGCGGAACGTAATATCACACTCTTAATCTGATCTTCACTACCTAATTTAAAATCATATCGCTGACACCTAGAGAGGATTGTAGGGGGGAGTTTATGCACGTCGGTGGTAGCGAGGATGAAGACAACATGCTTTGGAGGTTCTTCTAAGGTTTTTAGCAGAGCGTTAAAAGCCTCCTTGGTCAACATATGAACCTCGTCAATTATATATATTTTATACTTACCCTCAGATGGTGAAAATTCTAGCTTCTCCTTTAACTCTCTAATCTGATCTATACCTCTGTTTGATGCTGCATCAATCTCTATCAAATCCAAGAAACTCCCTGTAGCTATGGCCTTACAATGAGTGCACCCATTACATGGATTTCCATCTTCTCCCATTTTTGAGCAGTTTAGGGCTTTAGCAAGAATTCTAGCTGTGGAAGTTTTACCGGTACCACGAGAACCAACAAGCAGGTATGCATTCGCAACCTTCCCCTTCTTAATAGCGTTTTTCAATAGACGAGTCACACTCTCTTGGCCGATGAGCTCATCAAAGGTCTGTGACCTGTATTTGTTATATAGAGATTTGGACATACGATATACAATATGGTTTTAAGACACTACCTACAATATTATTCTCTAGGTTATTTCTATAAACTGTTATAGAAAGGTTTATGCAGTATATCCAATTATCTAGCCTAAATAGAGAGAGAAGGAAACTACGCTTTACCTCAAACTTTCCACCGCTTCTTTGAGCATTTTAGAGTATAAGCCGTAACCCACGGTATTGATTACACCTGACTGCTCCTTTCCTAATATATTTCCAGCGCCTCGAATTTCTAGGTCTCTGTTAGAAAGCAGAAAACCTGCTCCCAAAGAATCAGATTCCTTAAGTGCGTCCAATCTAAGCTCCGACTTGCCCTTTAAAACATGGTACATAAAATGAGCGTAGGCTTGCACATCAGCACGTCCAATTCTCCCTCTAATCTGATATAACTGGGATAATCCATATCTATGAGAATCGTCTACAATTAAGGTATTAACGTTTGGAAGATCAAGACCGTTTTCAATTATAGTAGTGCTAAGCAAGACATCATACTTCTTATCAATAAAATCACCCATCAACTTATTCAACGTTTTCCCACTCATCTGACCATATACAAGCGCTACCTTTATCCCTGAAACCAAAGACTCCAGCTTATACTTAATGTCTTCCAGATCCTTTATTTTATTATGTAGATAATATACCTGACCACCTCGTATTATCTCTTTTGTAATTGCATCAACTACCTTCTCCCAATCAAACTCACCAAAGGAGTTAACTATCGGCTTACGGTTATTAGGAACGGAAGCGAGTATACTCATCTCCCTCACCCCGTTTATCGCCAAACTTAGGGTTCTAGGTATTGGGGTGGCAGTTAGGGAAAGCACGTTTGTATCCGACCTCTTCCTTTTCAAGACCTCTTTCTGCTTCACACCAAAACGTTGCTCCTCATCTACAATAATTAGCCCAAGATTCTTGAACTTCACCCTATCCTGAAGTAGCGAGTGAGTCCCAATCACAATATCAACCGTTCCGTTTTCTAGCTGTGCTAATGTTTCCAATTTCTGTTTGGTATCGACAATACGTGAAAGCTCAGCGACACGAAACGGATACATCTCAAACCTCTTCACCACATTATTGAAGTGCTGATGAGAGAGAATGGTTGTAGGAGAGAGAATTGCCACCTGCTTTCCTGCATTAAGCACCGCAAACGCACTTCGCAACGCCAACTCAGTTTTCCCGAAACCTACATCACCCACAATCAACCTATCCATAGGCCTATCTTTTTTAAAATCTTCTAATATCTGATTACTAATTACATACTGATCTTCAGTATCTTCATGTGTAAAACTTTTTACAAAATCCCAATACTCAACCTCTTTAGAATACTCGTCTACAATTGGAGATATTTTTGTGAGAGACCTCACTGCATATAATTGTACGAGCTCCTTTGCGATCTCCATAACATCAACCTCCACACCTTTCTTCATCCTCTTCCATATCCCACTATTCAATCCAGTTAATGTTGGAGTTCTCATACCCGCGCCAATATATTTGGAGATTTTCGAACACTGTTTAAGTGGAATCAATAGTCTATCTTTGCCTGCATAGGAGATTTCAATATACTGCGACCCACCGTTTTCAACAATACCTTTAAAGATTCCAATTCCATGATCTTCGTGCACAATGTAATCACCGATTATGAACTTCTTAAAGATATCATCCCCCGTCACCTCCCTACCCTCTTCATAATCAGTTAGGTCAACTTGACCTAAAAGATCGGCTTCAGTTATATAGAGAACCTTGTTTCCCTGAACGATGAACCCGCGAGACTTCACATCTGTAGTATATTCAACTACTTCAGTGAAAAGAGGTTGAATACTGCGACTAACATCTGAAAGTGATCCTGAATATATAATTGAATACCCCTGTTTACGATATATGGAGAGGGTTTTCCCCCATACAGTTTCCATATCACGATAGTCAAGATTAGGGATATTTCTCACACCTAAAGAGTATACATTTACACCATTCACATCCCCTACAGAACCTCGTGACAAACCTTTAATGTAGTACAGGATGAGGTCAGTACTTTCAAAAGGCTCAATGGAGTATATGATTCTACTGTCGTTATGAAAGCTAACCTCCTCAACCACCCTACTCTTCTGCCTAGTATCTATATCTATATAGGCTAGCTCCTCTACAATATTATCAAAGAGAGAGATTCTGATTGGAGCCTCCTCACTACTCGCCCAAAGTATTACCACATCACCGATTACTGAATACTCCCCCCTCTCCCATACCCTCTCCACCCTATTAAGGCTATGAGATTCTAATATGGAAGGGGTGAAGCTATCACCCACCTTAATACCTAGAGACTTACCCTGTGAATTAAGTATGTCCATATCAAACTCACTAACCACCTTAATTGTAGAGCTGATCCCATGATTGTTCTTAATTATATATGGAAGGAAGTGGAGAAAGGCCTCCTCACTATTTGAAATAATTCCAACCCCTTTTGAAAAAGAGGTACCCCAACCATTAAAATATTTTACTATTTCACTATACATAACCCCCGATTTTATCAATCTATCAATTATTTGTATAATGGTAGTGAAATAATATTAGGTAGATATCCCATGTTTATTGCTCATGGACCATTAAGTGCACTCCTTATGGAGAAGATTAGAAGAAGATACTTCAACAAGATTGATGGGAAATTTATTCCTGGATTTATCATTCTAACAATTCTAGCAGGCATTCTTCCTGACTTCGATTTCTTCATACTAGCTGCACAAGCTAAACCCGCCTTCCTACACCATAGCCTCATTACACATACCCCAATATTCTGGATAGCAGTATCGGGAGTAGTATATATAGTACTGAAGTTTGTACAAAGATATGCCAAGGAAGCTATTGGTACCTTCCTTAAAAATGGGGGTACAAACTTGATTACACTATCACTCCTAATTGGTTCACTATCTCACGTATTCTCAGATATGTTCACTGGTCACATCATGATCCTATACCCTCTCACTTCCAAGGCCTTCACATTAACTGCAAATATTCTCCCCATTAATCCAATCACCTCATACTTCTTCCACCCGTTCTTCATTGTGGAGTTAGGTATGGTATTAATATTCCTAGCTGTAATAACTCCGCTCCTATTCAATATTCCTCTTAAAATACAGCGCATTGTAACAGGGGCATCAATTCTAATTATCACAATACTGCTTGTCGGCACTACATACCTTCATCAAAACACATACAATCCCGGACTACCTAAAGACAGTAGAGGGATGTATGTATATGACAGGGATGAGGATTACGTCCACGACTATAGGGATTATGATATTAACAACAACGGAATTGATAATATTGAGGATGCCAATAGAAATGTAATAGCGAAGAATGCTAAAACCATAATTATGAGCAATACACTTGCCACATTTAACAACCCTAGATTAGAGAGGATTGGATACATTTCTCCATTTGGCCTCATATCAGCAACGTACTATAAGTCGGGATATACATTAGAGCCTGTGATAAAGAGAATACTTTCAAGTCAAGATCAAGACCTAGATATTCGATACAACCTCAATACATACTACGATACGCTCACAGTTAAAGATGGCCTTAGAAAGATAGATAGAGGGGCTCTAAATATAGGTAAAGCAGATTTAGGAAAGACAATATTTATAATTGTTGATGGAAAAGTGGAGACGGCAGGGATAATAATAGAAGGGGGATATATAGCAACCGTCTTTAAAAATGACAGGAGGCTGAAACTACATACAATAGATGAGTTTATAGAGCAGTTTAAAGATGGAGCTACTTTAGAAATTGAGCGATAAAGGATTCCACCGCTCTACTTAAAGACTCGTCTAACTTTGTACTACTCTCTGGGGTAAGTTTCTGCAGTACATATTGATCTGAAGGAATAGTTCTATCCACCCTATCATCCACACCAATTCTCAATCTATTGAATTCAATACTTTTAAGTTTGGACTCAATATCATTCACTCCATTATGACCTTTAGGACTAATTCCAAACTGTATTTTAAATTCACCTAGTTTAATATCTAAATCGTCATGAGCCAGATATAATTCTTTGTGGTAGTGATCGATACCCTTCTTTGCCATGTATTTGGCAACTACTTCTCCCGACCTATTCATAAAGAGCATAGGCTTAATTAGTACAATCTCATTGTCACCTACCTGCGCTTTGGATATCTCACAATCAAATGCGGACTCCCTTTTCCAAGGTGACATAGGTACATTCATTGAGAGTAGTTCATCATGTAGCTTATCTACAAACATAAATCCTGCATTGTGCCTAGATTGTGAATACTGACTACCTGGATTTCCTAAACCTACAACTATCATATTACTTCCTAATTATATTATTTAATATCTCTTCCTGTTTTTTAAACATATCTTCAGAGTCACTCTTTAGTATATCGAATTTCCCTTTATGGTCTAGTCCATGTATATGCAAAATCCCATGAACAATCATACGTAGTATCTCCTCCATGAACTTTCCCCCACGATATCTTCGATATATATATGAAGGACAGATATATACCTCATTACTCTCATCATCTATATTAAAAGACAGTACATCTGTAGCTTCATTAACTTTGCGAAACTCGCTATTCAATCTCTTCATCTCGGTACTTCCCACGAAGATAATGGAGATTGGCAGTTTGGTGTAGGCGGTGGGGAGAAGAGATATAGCACGAGAGATATTCGTTTTACTTAATGTCGAATATTTATCTAGATATTTAGGGTTGAGGAGATTAACTATCTTTATGGGTAATTATAAGTTATTTGGAAAGGAGCTCCTTTACCACCTTACTCACCAAAGCCCCATCAGCCTTTCCTTTGAGCTCCTTCATTGCCAGTCCGATAATCATACCCATTTCACGTATTGTGGCATTTGGAGTACCTTCAAGCACCTTAGATACAACCTTGGTAACGTCTTGCTCACTCATCAATGATGGAAGGTATACATTTAGTGTATCCATCTGCTCCTTCTCATGATTTGCAAGGTCTTCTCTTCCTCCTACCTTATACTGATTATATGCATCTTCAAGTTTCTTAACTTCCTTTCTTACAATTTCAACAACCTGTTCTTCACTTAACTCCCCTTTATCTATCTGTACATTCTTTATGGACGCAAGTGCCATACCTAGTATTTCAGCACGTGAAATGAGACCATCTTTCCTGGCCTTAAACATATCGTTTCGAATGGAATCAACTATACTCATAGTATATAAGTATATGAATTATTTACTTAGCTTTTCTGCTTGCGCTCCTTCTTCTTCTTTTTGTTTTTGCGTAAGCTCTTCGCTTCTCTGCATCAACAACAGATTTCTTAACTCTGAAAGCCTTTTCTCTGTATGTTTCGAGAATCTTCTCTCTAAGGACTTCTCTGTGAAGTCTTCTTAAAGCGCTATCTACATTTTCATTTGAGTGTACTATTACTGCCACAAAAGTATAATTATAACTAAGTCGAGGTGATTATAGCATATGGTTGATTAGCTGACTACCCTCTTTTCAAATTTCTCACGGCTTTTTCTCAATCTGCCTTCTGGAGTGATATTATCCGCTAATTTACCGAACATTTTATTAACTCCTGTTTCAAAAGGATCAATAAATACATATGCTAATGCTACAAGGATTAGGAATACACCCACAGCAAGTCTAGATTGAACAGTGTCGAATATTGCAGTATCAGGGATATCACATGATGCAATGATTGTTTCATCCACAACTATATTTTCATCAGAACCCACAGGTGTAATCTCCGCTTTATTGTAGTATGTACCAAAGGCTGTCTTAGGTACTACGATTGTATATGTAAAGGTTTTGGTTTGTCCTGGGTTGAACTTAGCAGCATCTCCAGTTAGGTTCCATGTTATAACATTTCCCTCAACGGTGGCTCCCGGATTAATGGTTTGTAATTGTATGTAGCTACTTTGTACCTTGGTATCCAATGTATCTACAATCTTACTAATCTCCTTTATTTCTTCCGCTGAGTTTGTGATTGTAATGGTGTAGTTGAGTTGTACCTTAACATCGTTAGGGTCACTGTCTACACACATTCTTGCTGCATTCTTATCTACTACCCATTCGTCTTGTACAACCGCAGTTGTAAACTCACGTGAGGCTTTACAACTTGCTCCTGTTACTCCCTTAGTATCTTTCCATTCCGCACTTATCACTTTATCTCCTTCTGTTGTAGCGGTGTATGTATAGCACCACTTAACAGGTTTCTTACCTGCATATTGTGTACAGATTGGATCTGCTGGATTGGTACATGCATCAGTTACAGTTGCCTTCC
>CAZUOO010000003.1:0-42404 GCA_964621555.1 uncultured Candidatus Saccharibacteria bacterium
GTATTCTTCCTACCTGAGTATGGTATGTTTAGCCTATCCTTAGGAGATTTTGAATTTGAAAGAGATGTGTCAGATGGTACTACCTTCTACATCTTCTACCTAGAAACAAATGGAAAGGAGGGTTTCCAGGCACCTGCCGACCCAGACAATCCAACCATATATGAAGATATGATGATTAGGTCTAGAAGTTTTGAAATACAGTATGAGAAAAAGGCAGAGGTTAGGAAGTATGATTTAAATAAAGGTGTTAACATAGTATCCTTTGATTTTATACCCGTTGGGATATCAGGTGCTTCGTATAGAGCCAGTGATCTAATTGCTAACGCCCAAAGAAATGGAACTAGAATTGAATATGTATCATATTTTGATGGAGGAAGATGGATAGAAGGGTATAAGTGTACCAATGACTCATGTGTGGGCTCCAACTTTACTCTTCTCCCAGGAAAAGGATACCTGCTTAAAACTGCCAATAAAGGGTTTGTAAGTGTAAGTGCATACAACCTTAAAAGTGCAATACCTCTCAACCTATCTGCAGGTTGGAATCTAATAGGAATACATGGATATAAGCAGGTATATACAGCTAAGTCCTTTATACAATCTGTTAATAAGGTGGAAGGATTAAATGCAGATAATGTATCATGGTACCCAACCTCTAAGGGAAGATATGAAGGATTCCAGTTAACAGATGGTGCTGAATATGGATTTGACTTCCCAATCAACCCAATGAATGGGTATTTTATTAGAGTTAACGAATTCACACCTGGTGATGAAAGCTGTAAAAGTGTAATATGGCATGAAGGAAACGAACTCAACGGAGTATGTGGAGATTCTAAATCTATATTTTAATTAATTATATACAATAAAATGGAAACAATACCTGCTTGGTACTGGATGTTAGTAGTTACATCATTAACTGCATTCGTATGTCTAATACTATACTATGTTGCGATGCTAGTTAAAGAATCAACTCGAACTATGGTAGAGGTTAGGGAAACCATCTCTGATTCTAGAAAGATAATTCAGACATCTACAAAGATTGTAGAGGAGGCTTCTGAGATAGTAACCTCTGTAAAAGGATCTGTTAATGAATTTAATAAATCAGTAATGGAACCTGTAAAAGGTTTGGGAGATACATTAAAGGGCGTATTATCTTTTGTAAGAGGGATAGTTGGATAAACTCTAAAGGTAAGGGTATATGATTCAAGTTGCTAAGAAAGTCCTTCGTATTCTAGGAATACTTCTTCTGCTCTACTTTCTATTTCTAATAACTAGCTCTCTCATTTTCCGACCTCAAAATATCAAAATTACGAATGTGACTTCCAACTCTGCAACAGTCTCCTGGTATACGAACTTTCCAATGCATGGCGCAGTCTCATATAGTGGTACCGAAGATATCCCATTTCTTCTCCATACGGTATTTGCTCCAAAAATGTATGATGATAGGGATGTCTCCTATTCACAAATTAAATGTGTAAATAAATTCAATGAAAAAGCAAAAAAGGAAGTAGATGAAAGCTTTACAGTTAGTGGTGAAAACTATAATTGTGAGGATATAAAAGTCTCAAAAACTAAAAGATACTACGTACATCATGTAACTATAAAGAACCTAGATGAAAATAGCACATACTATATCAGGGCTGGAGATAACCTATTCGGATGGAAGGGAAATGAGTATACATTTAACACATACGGTACTCCAACCTCACTACAAAAGCCAATTCCGATTTTTGGAAGAGTCAAATCTATAAACACGGGGTATTCAAACGACTCAATAATGTATGTAATGTTTAGGAAATCTACAGAGGATAAATACTCGCAAGTATATTCTAGTGTTAGTAATGAGATGGGAGGTTGGTATATTGATGGTGGGAACGTTAGAAACTCAGATGGAACTATCATGGATTTAAAGTCAGGGCAAGAATCAGTCTTCCTACAGGGAATCTATAAAAACAAAGGCATTGGAACTATCGTCTCTTGGGTTTTCGGTGAGTTCGATGGTGCATATCCTGATTATGAGCATCAAGATACTGATAAATCAGGTAGTAGCTTTTTTAGAAAGCTTGTAAATACCGTGTTTGCAAACTCTCTAGAAGATGAAGAGATTAATTTCCTCCTTCAGAAATATCCAAGGACAACATTTCCTTCCGGAAATAATGTCATTTTACCCGCCCCAGTGGCATATTCGGCTCCGGTAAATGATAATCAGGATGAAGGTACGGATGTTCCTCCTCTAAATGTGCCTCCTGCGGCCCCTCCTAGAGGTAGTTGCTCATGCAGTAACTTAGGGGCATGTAGTGAATACAAGTCTTTGGTTGATACATGTGGCTATGGTAATGTTGCAAAAGCAGTTGCCGCAAAAAATGGTGGGAATTTAACAGTTGAACAGATGCAAGATAGTGGTCTTTGCCAAACTTCTACAGCATGTGTCACTAACATGAGCTCCCTGTCAGGTACTCCTATTGCTAATAATGCTGGTACGGTTACTTCGCCAACACTTGCATTAAATAGTAGTGGAGTGTTTGAGGTTGGTGAGAATGGTTCGTCAACGCCACCTCCAACTGATCAGTCTCAAACGGGAGGTACGACACAGACTGGTGATAATGGTACACAGTTAGTGATAGAGTATTTATACGTTGGCAATAATAATAGTCTCTATATTCAAAGTGTGAGTGGTACTACTCTTGATGACAGAGAAAGGTCTTTCTATAATCTCCCTATATTAACTGATAACCTTAAACCATGTTCAAATCCTGGTGGAGAATCTTGCACCATTACCCTTGATATGCAATCAATTCCTATTGATGCATATGTTAGCCCATTATTTGCAAATGCATGTGTAAATAATCCGCAGTGCCCAAGTGAAAACATTGCAGAATATTTACAAGATATAATTGATGGCAATGAAGAAGATTTTAATCTCTACTGGGGTATGGACAGTAATTGGTACAATAGTTACGACGAAAATAATGGGGCGAGTATTGGCTTTGAAGCACTCATCCCAAGAATTGAGGATGCAATTGAAATACTTAATACTTCACCAACTATTCAAAACAGGCTTCTCAATAAAGCCTATGCCGCAGAAGTAGATGCGGATAAAGAGTTCTTTTACCTACCAGAGTATGGAATATACTCTTTCGAGTTAGACGGAACTACGTTAATGAAAAAATCAACAGGAGGTGCAGACGCTACTCTCCTCTATATAAATATGGATGGAGTTTCTGGGTATCAACCTCCAAAAGATGTGAACGACCCTCAAAAAGGGGAGGATGTAATAATTAGCTCAGAACTTTTTAATATAACTGCGTCTCAAAAAACTACCTCTCAAAAGTATACCCTTAAGAGTGGTATAAATATTGTCTCATTTGGTTTCATACCTGTAACTTTAGACGACAGCGTATTTATGGCAAAAGACCTTATTAATCTAGCATTAAAGGGTGGGATTAGGGTTGAATATATTACATATTTTGATAGTGGAAGATGGCTTGAAGGTCTAAAGTGCGTTGACGGGGTCTGTATTGGTTCTGATTTTGCTATTGCACCAGGAAAAGGGTATCTCATTAAACTATCTAAAGGTGGTGAAATATCAATCCCTGCATATACTATAACGTCAACAATTCCAGTTATATTGTCGAGTGGTTGGAATTTAGTTGGGATACATGGGTATCCTCAAACCTACACAGCAAAATCCCTAATTGATAGTGTTAATACGCTAGATGGACTAACAGCAGATAATGTATCCTGGTATCCAACCTCGAAAGGACGGTATGAAGGTCTACAAGTTTCATCCGGTATTGAATATGGGTTTGATTTTCCAATATCTCCCCTCAGCGGATACTTTATTAGAATTACTAACTTTAATCCAAACCAAGAATCTTGCAACGCTGTTATATGGCATGCGGGTTCACAGTTACATGGTCAATGTTCAGCAGTTAAATCACCTCCAAAATAGTTAAGATTAAGGAATTTGTGAAAGCTCCTGATATTTTGTAATATATACACATGTATATCACTCCACGACAGAGACAAAGAAGTATTACAACCACTGCAATCATTGCGGTTGCCATACCTTTGACTGTAATAGCAGCATATTTCATAACCCAATACTTCATAGGAGCTTCTGGAGAAACTAATCCTAAGGAGGTTGTGGTTAGTAATGTAACCTCAAATTCTATAACACTAAGCTGGTCTACAGATACAGATGCTACAGGATCTGTTACAGTAAAAAAGGGTGGAAGTGATAGTAAGCCATACCTGGATGTAAGAGGAAATGACAGAAGAAAAACCCACTATGTAGAAGTAACTGATCTTGAACCAAATGTAGAGTATGCTTTCACAATACTATCAAATACTACAAAATATACGGATGAGAAGGGAAGTCCTTTCAAGTTTAAAACTACTCCTATAACAGGGGAAACTCCAATTCCACAACCCCTTTTTGGCTCAATAACTGGTGGAAGTGGTAATGATTACATTGCCTATGTTATTTTAGACGGAAATAGCAATGTATACCCAGCTTCTGGAAGCGTGAATGCAGGCAGTAACTGGATAATCGATCTGTCAGGATTGAGAGATGGTACTAATAATTTGGTAAAGGTTGAACAGAATACTAAATTATCTCTAGTTATTAGAGGAAAAGATGGAGTTGGGGCAAAGTTAACAGGTACATACAGTGAACTATTTGATCAAGACGGGAAGCTTAGAGATTCCAAGTCGCTAGCTTTAAATCCTCTATCGTCTGTAACATCTCTATTCCCTGACAAGGCAGTTATCTCAAGGGTTGTGGCATATGTACCTCCAACTCCAGTCCCTACACCTACCCCTGAGCCTGAACCCGAACCTGAGCCAGAACCAGAGCCTAGCAAAGAGAGGCAGTTTAGGGTGGTGCAAGACGTTAAGTGGACTCCAATCGCAGGAACTGCAACTACTACCGGTGGGTCTACCCCAACCGTTGTAAGTGGAAGAAACTCTGTTAAAGTTACAAATCTTACTGATACAGGATTTACCGTAATATGGCTATCCTCAAAGAAAGAAGCTGGCTCGATTAAATATGGAACAACGGTTGAATCTCAATCGAGTGAAGCCGCAGATGAAAGAGATGGACTGCTTGGAAAGGGTGAATACTACTCCCATAGTGTGAAGGTAACAAAACTTCAGCCTGAAAAAAAGTACTACTTTAAAGTATTGTCTGGTACCGAAACGATCGATAATTCTGGAGAACCATTTGAAGTGCTCACATATGCAACCCTTGGTTCTCCTCCTGAATTTAAAACTATTTCTGGACGTGTAAATAATCTAACTAGCGATGCAGTTATATTTGCTAGGATATTGAATAAAGATACCAGTGGTTCGGTGGGTGACTCTACAATTACATCGGCGGTAGTAGACGAGAACGGTAATTGGATTGCAACGTATGGTGATCTTAGAAATGAAAGCGGAAGTGAATATTTCAACTCCTCAGAGAATGATATTATGGACGTAGAATTATTGGCATATCAGGATTCTACAAAGGTGTCTGAAAGTATGAAGAATATAGATTCCAAGACCATAACTATCGATCTCACAAGTGCATCTGGGAATAGGACCTTTGTAAAGGTACCAAGACTTACGAGTTATGGCGTTAACTAATAGAACTTTAAAGGCAATTATTGTACAATAACGATAGATGAAAAAGTACTTATTACAAAACAAACCTCTTATATTTCTTTTTGCGCTTGTTATATTCAGCTACACCACTGTTCTTGTTGTCCAATCCTTTACACCAATTACAAATACCTCAAATAATATTGAACTTGGGAGTACTGTACAATCACAGGTTCAAACCCCAGATCAGGTACAGGTGGTTGAAGAAGATACTCCAATTAGAGCAATACCTTCTGAGGGATATGCTGAAGTTGAAGTTAAATACAATAGTGATGGAACGTCTAATCTTGAGCAGGTATTAGGATGTGGTAATAATGGATCAAATACTGGATGTGTAGTTGATAACCATTTAGCATATCAGCCAATATGTTCTAGAGGTGAAACATCGATTAAGGTGGGGGATGGTAATGAGGTTGGTCGTAGTGGTGATGGTGTTAAAGTTACAAAGAACTCAAGGATAGAAGTATGGAAGATTACTGTACCAATGGCTCTATTATCAGGAAGTGAATATGTGAAGGATAGTAGGATGGCTATTCAAAGTGCGGATGATGGATTTCAAGGAACCTTTAAACCTGCTTATGATATTGTAACGGACCATGAGGCAAGAGCTTTTTGCGTACCAGGTGTAAATTGCGATGAGTTCGATGAAGATATTGGTAACGGTCCTATGAGTTCATACTATGTTAATGTACATGCCGAACTTAACGAAGAAGCTACAAATACTCCTGCTCCAGATAGGGCTGTTATTGAACCGAGGTTGAGATCTGCATGCCCTGATGTTCAGCGATCAAAGCCTAATCCAATAAAAACCAATAGAAAAGGTAAATTTGTAGAGGCGGGATTTCAACTCCCTGGTGATCATGCTCATGGGAGGGCATTCAGTTCTATTCAGTGTATGAAGGCCGACGTTACAGCTGAGGAAACCCCAAACCATGAAGCTTGCTTAGAGAAAAGAACTTCCTTCAACTTCCTCACTTACGCTATTGTTAAGATCGAAGATTGGATTGACTGTACAATCGGTACATATGACTCTCAAACTGGTGAATATACAGCTCCTGACCCTGAACAATGTAAAAAAAGTACCCTTACAAGCTTGAAAATTGATGGGCTATTCGGTTCTGTATTCAAGTGTTTTAGAAACAACTGTGGTATTAGATACCTAGACCTAACTAGACAGGGTATTATGCCACCTGTAATGGCTGCAGAAATGGCTCCAGACGACATAACTCCCACATTCAATCAACCAGTGGTTGAACCTTTCTATGTAAGTACACCTTGTATGGTTAGAATAGATGGTGTAACCTTCGGAGATGTTCCTTGTATATGGGATATGAGTGCATATCAGGCAGACTATGATAGACAGAGGGCTGCAAATATTCCAGGTAGTGAGGATATGCCAGGTACATTTGAAGAATATTGGAAAATGGTTGAGGAACAGATTAAAAAGAGAGGAGATATGTGTGGTATTTAATATGTTAAATAAATTTGTAAAGTATAACTAGAATGACAAAAACCCGAAAAATATTTGATACCATCTCGAAAGTTGATTTCAGGAAGCTAATTCCAAAGGCTTTTAATACAATGATATTGGCAGTCTCTGTGTTTATGATGTTTGGTGTTTTTAATGCCTATGCAGTTACAGTAGAGGAGTTAATGAACACTACTATAAGTAAGCCTGATAGTTATAAAGATTCGGATCGAATTTCTACACATACTGGGCTTGGTGACGAAGGTCCTAACCTCGATCGAATTGGAGGATTTAGTTCTTTGAGAGCAGCAATGACAGTTTTAGAAGTTGGTACAGGACCTCAGTTGTTTGACCCTGAACAAAAAATCAAGAATGACCCTGATATATCACCTCTCTCAAAGGGTGGTTTGATAGGGTATACAGATGCTGGGATTGTAGCGCTATATAGAAATCAACCTGGAGTTGATATACCAAACCATATGGCAAAGCAGTGGGTACCTGGATACGATCAAACAACTAGATCTACAATCGCCGCTGAAGATGGGTACGATCTGCTCACTTCTGTAGGTATGGATGAACTTTGGGAAAAGACAAGGTTAATTGCATATGTACTCTTCGTTTTGGTACTAATGTCTGCTGGATTTATGATTATGTTCAGACAGAAAATAGGAGGGCAGTTAATGATTACCGTTTTTAATACACTTCCAGGAGTGATTGTGGGCTTGATTGTTGTGACATTTAGTTTCGCAATTGTCGGGTTGATACTCAATTTAGGAATACTTCTTGTTGGAGTCGTAGGTAGTTTGCTTGATCCATCAGGTCAAAGTTTAATGTCAGTTAATGGTCCATTTAGTCTCCTCTCTCCTAAGAATTTCGCTGGTTTCTTTACAGAAGATAGTAATAATACTGCAGAAGGATTTACTCTAGGAGCAGGCACACTTATAGCGATCTTTTCTGGACTAACAGCTTGGATAGTTGGAGCGACTACTACTGCAACTGCGCTTGCTGCCGCTGGGCCTGTAATTGCGGTCGGTTCTATTGGTTTTTTTGTGGTAATGATTTTTATTGTAGGTATTGTACTTTGGGCATCTGTAAAGGTATATATTACAGTATTAACTGCATATATTGGAATTATCTTAGATACAGTATTAGGTCCTCTATATCTGGTGGCATCTGCCTTACCAGGAAAGAGCTACATTGGATTTGACTGGTTCAAAAGAATCTTAAGAAATGCACTCGCATTCCCAATGGTCTTCTTCTTTGTAAACTTGGGAGGATTCATACTAAAGCACGATGTAGATTTCAGTTTTCCTCCAGGACTAGTGGGAAATGCCACTGGACCTGTTGATAGTGCCTTAAACTTCGGTATTGGATTATTCATAAAGGCAATACTAGCTGTAATCCTCTTCTTTGTTGCTGCAGAATCACCTAAGTTCCTTCTAGATATTCTTCCAACCAATGGTGGAAAGGGTGCTGAGGGAGTAATGGAAGGCACAAAGAGATCATTGAGCAAGATACCTTTAGTTGGTGGATTCTTCGGATAATTCTAAAAACTTAATGACACAATGGCTGGTAAAAAGAAAGCTGAATATGAAAATGCCCTACAATCTATATCTGATTTCATTTTCAAGAACTCTGGTAAAAGGGTAAAGTTAAAACCAGGGAAAATTACAGGAGCATCAGGAGCAGATAGATTAGCCAGTACATTGGCAGAGATTGCTTCTAAACCAGGAGTATACATCTCCGAGTCAATGATGAAGTCTATCAACGATACCCTTGGTAGTCCTGCTTGGCTACAATTTCATGTAGACAAGCTTAACCAAGAGAAACATATCGGAACTGATCCCAATTCAAGCCGTTTTAGGGTTAGAAATCAGGAAACGGGCTCCTTTATCGCTAACCCTCGGAAATATGTAAAAGGTATATTTGACAATGCTAAAGCTGAGAGAGATTGGGCCGCTAAGGTAGGGTTTGCTGGGTATGCAGATGGTGCTGTGGCTCTGCTTTGGGCAAAGCGTAAGGCTGGACTCAGTTGGTCTGACTCTATGAAGCTCTTTTCTGCTGCTTCACACGACCTCCAACCTATACATCGTGAAGAAGCCCATCAACTGGTTGCAGAAACAGCAGCATATGAGACCTTTGATAAAAAGGATAGGGCAAAAGAAGCAGGAGAGGATCTATATAAGGCAATAAATAGCAGTAAACTAACGAGAAGCGGTAAGGCATCTGTTTCAACGGGATCACTTGGACGAAAGTTTGAGCAGACTCTCTCATACAGCGAAAGGGACCTATGGAAAAAGGGGACAAGTGGTGCCGCATTAGTGGGAGATAATCTCAAAGTTTTTCAGAGCCTTCAAGCCAGGCAGGCGCAATTTGGTAGCTCTGGAGATAAATACTCAGGAAGATATAAACAATTAGAAGGCTACCTTTATAATCTCAAAGACTCTTCTGGTACAAGGAAGTATACCCCTGCAGAAATATTAGGGTTGTTAGATAGATATGTTGAAACCAGAGATATCTCAAAAATAGGTCTAACGGGGAGTGAAATGAAAGGTATTGATAATATCTCCGACATTAGCCCTACCACATACCGAAGAATGCTCTCTCGTAATCTTGAAGCCAAACTAAAGCTACAAGATCCATCTAAAGACATGGACGAGATTACTAGAATCTCTAAATCTCTAGGAATCGTTGGGCTGTGGCAACGAGCCTATGGAAGTCCTAGTGCTGAATACTATGATGATCTTGTTGGTAAAATTAATGCTGAAATAAATAAACCAACAATTACGACGGGGAGAAAGTCTCAGTTAGAGGCCCTACTAGGTGAGGTGAGTAAGGAAGCTGCGGTATTGGGTAATAGAAGGGGAAGCTATCTTGGAGCGTATACAGGTGTGACAAGCGTCCCAGTTGTGGGTCAAATGAGAAAAGACTTGAGTAAATATATCGACAAGGAACTTCAATTCTGGTCAATAAAGTTAACAGAGCTAAACGACCTTAAACGACAAGGAACAATTTCTTCTGATCAGTATAAGGAGCTACAGGAAGCCGCTAGAATGATAGGTGTTGTACGAACTGAGAGAGCTCACCTAAAGACACTGCCATGGGCAGGGGCAAGAATTACTGTGGGACAGGTATCAAACATGTTTAGGACATTTAAAACAGTCTTTCAAGGTGGAGCGGGTGGTGCGTTAGCGACAGGAATGTTTTGGGTTTCTGATCTTGCAGGTCCGTTGGCGCCAGGTGTTGTTGACGACTTCTTCGTGCATCTATCTAAAGGTGGTGCTGCTGCTACAAAGTATACAAACGTTATAATGAGGGAGGATATTCACCCTGCATACTCTAGATTAGCTTCTCTCTACTACATATCTCCTTCTAGTATCCTTAAAACTGTCCTTTGGAACGGAGAGGGTTGGACATTTGGAGCCTCGCTTAGGCAGATGGCGGCTCAAAACATTCTTAAGGCGAATGCTGGTGATATCGCTACGGTACTAGGTATAACTCAAGATGAATTTATGGGTAGGTTGGGAAAGAACTACCTTGATGTGGTTGATCAACTAAAGGGAATTAATAATCCAATTATTAAGAAGTTTATTGGTAGGGTTGATTCGCTCTCTCAGACGGCAGTATGGATGGGTAAGGTTGGAGATTTCTATGCAACTCATGTCGCAGGTTTGTACAACAAAATTGGAGGGAATATACGTGGCAAGATAATGGGAGTTGTGCAGAAATTCCTAAAAGGAAAACTTAATAGTGAAATATGGAATAAGGCTGTAGATGGTTTTGTAGCAGGCTCATTGGGTATAAAGCAGTTAATCAGGGCAGGTGTTGAGGCTATCATAATGTCACTAAATATTACTGTATCTGGAGGGTCGTTGAGTATGTTGGTAGGTATTATCTCCTATGCTGTTACAGAAGGTATATATAAATTTGCCCAGCCTCTAATGGAGGTGTTAGCTGGAGTATTTGCAGTCTTAGGTATATTGGTAATTGCTCTAATAATCGGAATTATTGGCTTCTTCGGAAGCAATTTCGCGGCAGATAGTGATCCATATAGATCATATATACCTGGTGAGGCAATTGCTTGTGTTGATACAAGTCCATATAAATACCTATTTCCTGAGGATAATGTTCCAAGTTTTGGTAGTGGGAAGATACCTCCAGATTCTGCCTGTCCATTTAAGAAGTCGGTACTATGTTCACAAGGAGGTCGAGCTTCAATCATATCTGGATATCATAAAACTAGGATGAGCTTTGATGCCACAAGTTCTGGTGAAGCAAGTATTATCACTAATATTTGGCACGCTCCTTCAGATGGGAAAGTCACACACTACACCCCAAATAATTACGATTGTATCGGTGGTGGGAATTCTGGAGGTGAGCTCCATTTCGTTGATGGAGAGGGTAATAAGTATATTCTCAAGCATGTACGTGCAATAGCGTCACTTGGACCTGTAACTAAAGGAAAGGCTGTTGCGAAGGCTCAAGGTTATGGTGAGAATATCTCTTATTCGTGTTGGGATGGACCTCACTACCATTTAGATGTCATGGTTAATGATAAGTTTGTTGATTCCGTGATATGGTATAGGGACGGCTTGAAATGTAACGTAGTCTTTAATTTAGTTGGTTACGCACATTGCGCAGGATATTAGATTTTATAAATAAAAATAAGGGGGTATTATTAGCAATACTAATTGTAATTGCTATCTCTGCCATTATTATAATATGGCTAACTTCAGGCGATGATAAACAAGCGCCAAATAACAACTTCCTAATTGAAGTGCCATTAAGCACTGAGGTGAAACACGCTGTAACAATAGATAGAGAGAAATATGTCCAATTACCAAAGGAACTAGGAATTTACAAGATAGTGAAGACCGATAATCGAGCCTTGATTAATAATTTCCTTGTGAAAATTGGTAAAAATAATATGAATATTGCGTTTTCAGATCCAGATTTCGTAAGCTGGGAGAAAGATAATGAGTATGTTGAGTATATTACAAACTACTCTAGCCTCAAGTTCTATTTTGAAGACACCGTACAATTAGTATTCAATAATCCTGTTACAGATGATGCATCAGCACAAAGATTTGTAGAACTCTTCTATAGGAATTACCTAAATAAAGACTATGAATTTACTAACGTGAAAGTTACACAGGAAGGAACTATGAAGAAGATTGAAGCCTCAAGGAAGATTGGTGACCTCCCAATATATACGATGGGTTACGATGTAAGGACAGACTTATTGTATATTGACAATAATAGTAATTTGAAAAGTGGACTACTTACAATAGTGGAAGTGGAGGCTGAGCCTGCAGATACAATCCCACTTGTTGATATTACAAACTTACAAAATGTATTAAGGAACTCTGAATACCCAAAGGTGGTCTATGAAGGGTACTCTGAAGAACTAATTGAATATGCGAGTAGGAATGAAGATGGCACAGAAATACCTGATTACGGGGATAATCTTATCGCTAAAACTCTTCAGGCAACTTCCGTGGCAGACAAAGTTGGCCTTGTGTATTTCTACTCTGACAATTCCCTTACATATCTTGTTCCTAGTTATCAAATATATTCAACAGGAAGGGTTGAGTATAACTCTAAGACTTTCCCTATCCCTCTACTAATTTATGCAAACGCCCTTGATCCTGAAAGGGTCTTTATATCTAACGAGTAATTTATATGAGACTTCGCGACCTTCTACAGCTATTTAGAGTTAAGCAGTGGATTAAGAACCTGATAATTTTCCTTCCTCTCTTTTTCTCTGGAGAGCTGTTAATACTTTCAGATGTGCTTAAGACGCTGTACGCATTTGTAGCACTCTCATTGCTCACATCATCAATATATATCATCAATGACATTGTAGATAAGCAGAGGGATTCAATTCATCCTAAGAAGAAAGAACGCTTAATAAGTTCGGGTAGGATTTCTGTGCTTTGGGCAGGTATATTCTCTGCTCTTTCCTTTGTCATGGCACTGGCTACAGCATATTATGTGGTTGGGTCTGAATACTTCATATCGTTCCTATTAGCATACTTTGCAATGATGGTTGCATATACTCTCTACTTTAAACATGTCGGGATAATTGATGCCATCGTTATATCTTTGGGCTTTGTACTTAGAGTTGTAGCAGGAGCTGTGTTACTGGAACTCTCACTTTCCGCAATGCTAGTAGTTGCCGTAATTGGAGCTGCAATTTTAATTTCCTTCGGAAAACGTAAAGCAGAGATATCATCGATGGGGTATGGAAAGGCTATTAAGCACCGACCTGCATTAGCTGTCTATCCTAAAGGTGTATTAGATATAATTATATCTACCGTAACCTCCGTTACTTTCTTCGCCTATATAATGTACTGCTATGCTTTCAAGACTGAAGGGCTTAGAGAATTACTTGGAACATATCTTCCACCTCGATTTCAAGATCCCCAATGGCTGCTACTCACTATTCCTGTGGCGTTCTACGTCCTAACCCGCTATCTAATCATCATTTATAAAGGGGAGAGTAGCGTGCCGGAAGATATATGGATAAAGGACAGAGGGCTTAGGTATGGGCTAGTATTTTGGGTTATATTACTATTTCTCTTGATATATTTCGAACAGTTCTCTAGAATGTTCTAGATGAAAAACATTCCTAGAATTCTAACAATCTTTATATCTTCCCTTTTTGTAGTATCTTTCATGTACACATCCGTAAGTGCTGCTGAATATACTAGAGAACAGTCAAAGGTCGATACTTCAATTTCAGATCAAACCACTAGGCAATATTCACAACCAACTAAAGTGTATATATCTCAAATTATTTCTGCAGATGAGTCCACTCAGAAGAACCCAATAGCTTGGTTTAGATCCCTCTACTACTACTCAATTACTAGACTAGGGTATGTGGACCTCCCATATACCTATGTTATAGATAGAGATGGAAATCTATACAACGGTAGGGATGGTGGTGATAATGTAAGCCCAGAGATCGAAGGAGATTCAGGTGGTATAGTTATTGGATACCTCTCAAATTCTACAGACCTTACTGTGCAGTCAGAAGATGCATTAAAGGCATTGATTACGAAAGTCTCGTATACATATGGAATTGAAGCAAAGAATATTGAGGTTGTTGATATTCAGATGGTTAAATCAGATGGACGATCTACGAAAAGTAGCTTTAAGCCACTGAACAATGTTTTCTCGCAAAATATTCGTACGTTATTAAAAGATGTTAAATACTCGGATAAAGAGCATATTAGCTACGAGGCAGAGTTGGTAGAGATAAAATACGAGAAAACTGTAAAGGCAGGTGAAAAATTAACCGTAGATGTGGTTGTAAAAAATATAAATAAATTTCCGTGGTTCACTCAAGAAGATTACATATACGTATCGACAAAGGACTCTAAAAATAGCAGATTCGCAATTAACGGAGTTTGGGATAGTTTTAGCAAACCAGTGAGTATTGAGAATAAAACGATACTTCCTGATGAAACGGTGACACTCACATTCCAGTTACAAGCTCTCCTGCTTCCTGGTAAATATTCCGAACCTTTCTACATTCTGAAAGCTCCTAATACCAAATTCGCAAATACTGATTTCAAGGTTGAATTTGAAATTACAAAAGGAGACTTTAAACTAGTGCAGGTTGTAAATACACCTGGAGGAGTATTGAATGTTAGAGAGTGTCCTTCTGGGGGCTGTAAGGCCCTAACACAGTTAGATGAAGGACAGGTAGTTATTATGGTTGAAAAGACCCCTGCAGGTTGGTATAGAGTTCGCTATGCTGAGAAGAAAGAAGGTTGGGTGTATGCCCCATACATAAAAGAATTGTAAATACTCATGTCTAAGGATTTAATCCTAGAAAATTTAAACCCTCCTCAGAGGGAAGCAGTTATTCATCAGCAAGGTCCCTTGTTGATATTTGCTGGTGCAGGTTCCGGGAAAACCAAGGTTATCACAAGCCGTATTGCATATTTAATAACTCAGTATGGTGTAAACCCTACGGATATTCTGGCTGTAACTTTTACAAAGAAAGCATCTGAAGAGATGAAGGAAAGGGTCACCAATCTACTGGAACAGATCGGAGCAAGCTCTGGAGATGGACCTGTGGTTGGCACCTTTCACTCTATTGGTGCAATGATACTCAGAAAGGAAGCTCCCACATTGGGCTATACAAATTCATTCTCAATATATGACTCTGATGACAGTGAGAATCTAATAAAAGAGATACTTCTTTCAATGAATTTGGATATAAAGCAGGTGAAGCCTCAAGCTATATCGTGGTTAATAAGTGCAGCTAAGAATGATCTAGTTACACCAGAAAACTTCTCGTATCACTATACGGGATATATTGAAGACATTGCGGGAGAAGTATATGCCAAGTATCAGAAACAATTAAAAGATCAAAACTCCGTTGACTTCGGTGATCTCATCTACCTACCTGCTAGATTAATGCTAGACAATGCCCAGATGACTGAGAAATATCAGAATATGTATAAGTACCTCCTTATAGATGAGTATCAGGATACCAATAAAGCGCAGTATACGCTTTCAAAGGTGCTCTCAGAGAAACATCGCAATATATGCGTAGTAGGGGATGATGATCAAGGCATATATGGTTGGAGAGGTGCAGATATTCAAAACATACTCTCTTTTGAAAAGGACTTCCCTGAGGTAAAGGTGGTTAAACTTGAACAGAACTATCGATCTGTGGCAAACGTAATACACGCGGCCGTATCTGTAATACAACAGAATTCATCTAGAGCTGAGAAAACGTTGTGGACAGATAAAGCGGACGGGGAGAAAATTGTTATATACCAAGCCCGTGATCCAGAGGATGAGGCACAATATGTGGTAGATGAACTAATCTCGTTTAAGAACTCTGGTAGAAGATTGGGTGACGCTGCAATACTATATCGAACCAACTTCCAATCACGAACAATTGAAGAAGCGTTATTGAGAAGGGGAATATCATATAAACTTGTAGGTGGTTTTAGATTCTACGAGAGAAAAGAGATCAAGGATATAATCAGCTACTTAAGGTTTGTGCATAACATTAAGGACGATTTAAGCGTATCAAGGGTATTAAATATTCCCACTAGAAAGGTTGGTCCTAAGAGTGTGGCAGATATCTACGCGATTGCACGTCAAGCAGGTGTTTCAATTGGTGAGGCGTTGGTAGGGGGGTATATTCATAGTAATGAGATTCAAAATAGTGGGATATTGGAAGAGGGTGTACTTGAAAAGATTGCTGGAGTTACAGATCTCCTTCGCAAATTCTCTAACCTGTGCGATGTATTTGGAGAAATCTATGTGAACTGCAAGGATATGAACGCCCTATCTGCGATCTCAGAGATAATGGAAATAATTAGGTACGAAACATTTATAGATGATGGTACCGAGGCCGCACAATCTAGATTGGAAAACCTCACAGAATTGAAGAACGTTGCAGCAAGTTACGTAGCTAAATCTGAGGATAATTCATTGGCTCTTTTCTTACAAGAGATTACCCTTATAGAACAGGAACAGGATAAGAATAAGAAGACGGGTGGGGATAGCGTGACCCTTATGACTATGCATTCATCAAAAGGTTTGGAATTTCCAGCTGTATTTATAGTTGGTATGGAGGAGGGCATATTCCCTCACTCTCGTTCATTTACTGATAATAAAGGGTTGGAAGAGGAAAGAAGGTTATGTTATGTTGGGATTACTAGAGCAAGAGAGAGGTTGTGGTTAACATTTTCAGAAGGTAGGAATCAAATGGGAGGATATAGTTCACAGATTCCATCTAGATTCCTTGCTGAAATACCACAGGATTTATGTGAATACTATAGTTGGAACGCTTAGGTAATTAAAGGGATTTATATTTTGCGTTACAGCTTGGCCATTGAAGACTTCTATAAGGATCTCCGAAATCATACATTCCAGACACAATTCTAATCTGTTCTGTACCGTCAAAGATATTTACTCCTCCCTTGCTAGCAAAAGTTCTCTTATTGAATTGGTACAGCCCAAAATATACATTCCTAGTATTTTGGCCAGAGTCACACCATGTCTCACACCTCATTACAAACTTCATCCAGTCGTTCTTCTGTGGGCTTTTGGTTGGATCTACATATCTATCAATTACATTGTCCCAATATCCACAGCTTTGAATTGTCACGGGTTTGGTACCAATTAGTACACTCTTATGTACAACCGGTGTTTTAACATATGTCTTTACAATACTCGACCTTGTTGCCACTCCGTCTTGGTATACAATTTTTATAACTTTGCCGAGAATACCATTCTTTCCCTCCTGCTCAATCTTCACTGTACCAGTATTTAGCGTATCAGTTGTATTCTCTATAACTTTAAACGGAATTGTTTCCAGCTTTTCTACATACTCTATTTGGACACGGACTATTTGTATTTTACCTTTATGCGCAATTACTTCGGTGAGGTCTGGGAATGTAATGTCGTTATCATTTAGGCTATAGCCGGTCTCATCTATAATCTCTGAAACTGTTTTCCCGTACACTAGATGTGTAGTTATATTCTCACTAGTGATTATATCTACAACTTTTGGTGAAAACACAGAAGTAGTTACACTCTCTGAAATTGAGAAGAGCTTAGGTAGTGTACTGTCATTTATAGAGTTAGTATTGGATACAGAGGATTCTGCATATATGTAACTCGCCCCGAATTTGAATCCCATGAGTAGTAGTAAGGAGATGGATACAAAAAAGGCTCTTATAAATGTAGTATGGTTTTTTAGTCTTCTGTTCCCGTTTACACGGTATGACCGATCCATTTTTTATTATAAAAATATTATTCCTATGCGATATCTGGTATGCCACTGGCATAGGATGAAAAATTCTAGCAGATATTTGACAATAATGCACACCTCGACTAACATAAAGTTAATGAAAAAGATCTATAAATACCTAATTATCCTTGTCGTATCAGTTATCGTAATTCTTTCCACGTTGTATTTCCTCCGTTCAAATGTTACAGAGAAGCAAAAAGAGACTTATGCATCATATATTTCAGAGGGAGAAAAACAGTTAGAAAGAAAGGAATATGGTAAAGCTCTAACAAGTTTCGCCTCGGCGTCGGAGACAATCCCAAGTAAGCGGGAGTCTTATGAGAAAATCGTAGACCTGTTGGTTTTGAAAAGGAAGTTTGATGACGCTAAAGATGTGGTCGAGCAATCTACAAAGGTATTAAGCCCATCTGATCGATCGTCAGTAATGAGGCGATTGGCTCGAGCGTATTATGAAAGTAATCAATTTGATAAAGCAGAAAAATATCTTCTAACTGCAGATCAGTCTCAATCTTCAGATGAAGGCTTTCTTTGGATGGGTAAGGTGTATTTGAAATTGAACGATACGACTAAAGCTGAAAAGTTTCTAAAAAAAGTAAAGGGGACTCAGGGAAGTGTGGCGTTAGAGAAAGACTTGCTCTTAGGATATTTAAAAAAGCTAGATAGTTCAGGAGTTAAGGATAGTCTTGGTAAATGGGATCTCTCTGTTGAAGCAAATAAGAATCTATCAAATGAGGTCTCGAGCTATTTGCAGGTACTCAACACCCTTTCTAAAGATGAGTTGTATAACAGAGTTCTTTTAGCTAGGCAGTACATTAACTACGGCTATCCAATAGTTGCTATTGAGATTTTAGAATCTGAAGTTGAGAAGATGTCTGAATATCCTGACGGATTATACTTTCTTGCTAGAGCATATTTCGATAGTGGGAAGTACTCTTCGGCTCTAGATATTTTAAATCGTGCACTAGGTTTTAACTTATATACAGATGATATTTATCTTCTCATGGCCAGGGCAAATTTAATTAACGGTGATCAGAATGTGGCTTTTGATTCATATGAGAGAGCTATTGAATCTGCAGGTAAGGAGAAGCAGGGTGAGATATATAGGGAGTTTGTAGAGATATTGCTCGAAGAGAAGTCATATAGCGAGGTAAAGAAGAACCTTGATTTGGTGGTACAGAATAAGGTGGTAAGTGACCTGTGGCCATATTTCGGTTATATAGAGATGTATTATAATCAGAAAAACTACGGCAAAATGTCTGAAGTTCTTGGCGGTATAGCAAAGGATTCTACTTTAACTGACGCTGAGAAAATGGAGTATCTTAAATGGCAGATCACATTTGATATCGAAAATGATAAGTTAACTTCAGCCAAAGAGCTCCTTACAACCCTACGTTCATTAGATCGTTTTAACCCTCACTTTCATCTTCTCTCAGGGAGGGTGAACTTGATTGAAAATAATCAGGATAAGGCTAAAGAAGATTTAAATAATGCTATAAATTACGATTTAATTGGTGAAGTTACTGAAAGTGCTAAAAGGCTACTTGGTAGGATAGAGTAGCAGTATAGTAAAATATTGGTGTATACCTCTTCTCATTACCTCTTCTCTTTGTTATAATCGCACCGGAAGTAAACATTCCCCCAGTTGTACTGGAATATAAAATTTTAATCAATATATATGGCTGTTCAAACATACGACGTCAAATTTGACCTCGATAAGATAAGGAATATCGGTATTATTGCTCACATTGATGCAGGTAAGACTACTACTACAGAGCGATTGCTATTCTTTACAGGACAGAAGCATAAGATTGGAGAGGTACACGACGGAGGAGCTACCACAGACTTCATGGAACAGGAGCAGGAAAGAGGTATTACAATTATGTCTGCCGCTGTTACTTGTTTTTGGAAGTTAAACAATAAGGATTATAGAATCAACATCATTGATACCCCTGGACATGTAGACTTTACCGCAGAGGTTGAAAGATCTCTACGTGTACTAGACGGTGCAGTTGTTATCTTTGACGGTAAGATGGGTGTTGAGCCACAGTCTGAGACAGTATGGAGACAGGCTACTAAGTATAACGTACCTAGAATGTGTTTTGTTAATAAACTCAACCTACTCGGTGGAGATTTCGATATGAGTTTGGCATCAATCAAGGAAAGATTAAGCCCAAGGGCAGTTCCTTTGGTTGTACCTATTGGTAAGGAGACTTCACTCAGAGGATTTGTAGATCTAATAGATATGAAAGCTTATATGTACGAGCAGGTTGAATCTATGGAGTTGATAGAATCTCCAATACCTGATGATCTTAAGGATAAGGTTAAGGCATTGAGAGAGGAATTGGTTGAGAAGTTGGTTGAACAGGATGACGCACTTATGGAGAAGTTCTTCGCAGGTGAAGAGTTAACAATTGAGGAATTGAGATCTGCATTGAGAAAGGGAACATTGTCAGGAAACCTATTCCCAGTTCTTGGAGGAGACTCTAGAACAGTTATTGTTAGAAAGTTGCTCGACTACATTACTATATGTCTTCCATCTCCATTAGACTTGCCTCCAGTTAAAGGTGTACATCCTAAGACTGAGGAAGAGATTGAAAGAAAGCTTGTCGATTCTGAGCCTTTCTCATCTTTGGTATTCAAAATTATATCTGACCCTCATATTGGAACCCTCTCATACTTCAGAGTGTACTCTGGAAAGATTGAAGCTGGGTCATATGTGTATAACTCAACAAAGGATTTGAGAGAGAGGGTTGGAAGGCTTGTGCTTATGCATGCTAAAGAGAGAGAAGAGGTGAATATCTTGAGAGCGGGGGATATTGGAGCAATCGTTGGACTTAAAGATTCATTCACAGGAGATACACTTTGTGATGATAGTAAGCCAATTATATTGGAGCAGATTCAGTTCGCAGAGCCAGTAATCTCACAGGCGATCGAGCCTGCTACAAAGTCAGACGAAGAGAAGATGGGAATGGCACTTGCAAGATTGGTTAAAGAAGATCCAACATTTAAGGTGTCCTCCAACCATGAAACAGGTCAGACGTTAATTTCAGGAATGGGTGAGCTACATTTGGAAATCATGGTAGATAGAATGAAGAGAGAGTATAACGTGGTTGCTAATGTAGGTAAGCCACAGGTAGCATATAGAGAAACGGTTAAAGTCGGTGCAGAAGCAGAAGGTAAGTATATTAAGCAGTCTGGTGGTAAAGGACAGTACGGACATTGTTACCTTAAGGTTGAGCCTAATGAATCTGGAAAAGGATTTGAGTTCATTAATGCAATTAAAGGTGGTGCAATCCCTAGGGAGTATATTCCTGCTGTTGAAAAGGGTGTTGTTGAAACTATGCAATCAGGTGTTGTGGCTGGATATCCTGTAGTGGATTTGAAAGTTACATTGTTTGATGGTTCATATCACGACGTTGACTCATCAGAAGCTGCATTCAAAGTTGCAGGATCTATGGCATTTAAGGATGCGTGTAGATTGGCATCTCCAGTTCTTCTCGAGCCTATTATGGATGTTGAAGTTATCGCTCCAGATAAGTTTGTAGGTGATGTAACAGGCTCGTTAAGCAGTAAGAGAGGTCAGATCCAGAAAACAGAATCAAAGGGTAATTTGCACGTAATAAGCGCAAAAGTTCCACTTTCCGAACTCTTCGGGTATACTACAGAACTACGATCTATCACTAGTGGAAGAGGAAGTGCGGTTATGGAGCCATCAAACTATGCAGAGGTACCTAGGAACATTGCTGAGGAGATTTCATTGGGTCGTGGGAAAGGAAATAGTTAAAATTATAGGAAACTGCTTGAAACTGTTCAAAGTTTCTGTTAATATACCATGCAGTTTCAAATGGGGAATTCCCATTTCTGAATAAGGAACAAAAATAATTAAATTTATAATTAATAAAAATGGCTACAGAGTTTAACCGAACAAAGCCTCACATGAATATTGGTACCCTTGGTCACGTTGACCACGGTAAGACCACTTTGGTAAGAGGAATCTTAAATGCATTCGCTACTGAAGATGTAAAGGCAAAGATGAAGGATAAGTTGGATAAAGATCCAAACTCAAGAGCAAAGAGTATTACAATTGCTGTTGCTCACGTAGAATTTGAGACCGAAACAAGGCACTACGCTTTAGTAGATTGCCCAGGTCACAGAGACTATATTAAGAATATGATCACAGGTGCTGCTCAAATGGACGGTGCAATCTTGGTTGTATCTTCAACTGACGGTGCTATGCCTCAGACTAAGGAGCATTTGCTTCTTGCTAAACAGGTTGGTGTTCCTAAGGTTGTTGTGTTTATCAATACCTTCGGTGCAACAGACGAGGAAATCCTCGAGCTTATTAAGTCCGATATACAAGATCTTCTTAAGAAGTATGGGTATGATGAGAGTTCACCAATTGTTGTTGGAGATGCACTTAAAGCACAAGAAGGAGATGAGGCTGGTATTAATGCAGCTAAGGAACTTCTTAAGGCAGTTGATGAGTTCATTCCAGTTCCAGAGAGAGCTACAGAATTACCATTCTTGATGCCTGTTGAAGATGTGTTCTCAATTGAAGGAAGAGGTACAGTTGTAACCGGTAGAGTTGAAAGAGGAAAGATGTCAGTAGGTGGTGAGGTTGAAGTATTGGGAATGGGTAGAGATCCTCAGAAGACTGCTGTTACAGGTGTTGAGATGTTCAACAAGTCAATGCAAGAGTGTCTTGCAGGTGATAATGTAGGTCTTCTATTAAGAGGTCTTAAGAGAGAGGATGTTGAAAGAGGTCAGGTAATTGTTGCAACTGGTTCTGTTAAAACTCATACAGAGTTTAAGGCAGAGGTATATGTTCTTACAAAAGAGGAAGGTGGTCGACACACTCCATTTGTATCAGGATATAAGCCACAGTTCTATATTAGAACTGCAGATGTAACTGGTGAGGTAACATTGGAGAACGTAGAAATGGTAAGTCCTGGTGATAACACTCAGTTTAATGTTAAACTTATGGCTCCTGTTTCAATCGAAGTTGGAGTTAGGTTTGCAATTAGAGAGGGTGGTCAGACAGTAGGTCAAGGTATTGTAACCGAGATCATTAAGTAAGAAATCATATTAGGGAGGGACTACGGTCTCTCCCTAATAGTAGTTATTTATATATTAAATTAGCTCTTTAGAATAAAATGGCAAGTTCAGCTGCAAGAATACGAGTGAAGTTAAGGGGGTATGATTCCATCGTTTTGGATAAGTCTGCTCGCAGCATTATTGAAACCGCTATTAGTACTGGCGCAAAGGTTGCTGGACCAATTCCTCTACCTGTAAAGAACAGGAAGGTCGCTGTTAACCGATCGTCATTCATCTATAAAAGCTCAATGGAGCACTTTGAGATTAGAACTCATAAAAGAATTATCGATATAATAGAACCAACGCCTAAAACTATAGATGCATTACAGCATCTACAGATGCCTGCGGGAGTTGATATTGAAATACAGTAATAAATATGAAAGCAATTATTGGAATAAAAAAAGGAATGACACGTGTATTCAAGGGAGAGAAGTCCGTCCCGGTTACTATTGTCGATGTTTCAGGATGTGTTGTATCTTTGAAGGATTCAGAGGGTGTTGAGTTTGCTGTAGGTAAAGGTTTGAAAGTAAACAAGGCTTTGGAAGGTAAGTATAAGAAATTGAAGAACGTACCTATGTATAGAGAATATTTCTACGGATTAAAGGGAGAGTATGAAGTTGGTCAGGACGTAGCAGCAGAAACATTTGTACCTGGAGATAAGGTTACAATTTCTGGAACTACAAAAGGAAAAGGGTTTACAGGAGTTGTAAAAAGGTATGGATTCAAAGGTGGGCCTAGAACTCACGGTCAGTCAGATAGATTGAGAGCACCAGGTTCAATTGGAGCAGGTACTACACCAGGAAGAGTGTTGAAGGGAAAGAGAATGGCTGGTCATTTAGGAATGAAAACTGTAACTCTTGATGAAAGAGAAGTTGTAGATATCGTTGATACATATATTCTTCTATCTGGTCCTGTACCAGGAAATAGAGGAGATAAAGTTGTAATTTATACTAAAGAATAATGGCTACAAAGAAAGTAATCAAAACAGCTAAAGAGAAGGTAACTAAGGCAACTGTAAAGAAGTCTACACCAAAGAAAGTTGTTGCAAAGAAGGTTTCAGAGAAACCAGCATTGGCAGCAAACTTAAATCCATTGATTTGGGATGTGAAGTTAAATCCTGATCTTGTTGCACAAGTACTATATGTTCAGCAGTCAAACGCAAGACAAGGAAATGCACATGCAAAGAGCAGAGCAGATGTATCAGGTGGTGGTAGAAAACCATGGAAGCAGAAGGGAACAGGTCGTGCAAGGCACGGTACAATCAGATCTCCTATATGGAGAGGTGGTGGTGTTACCTTCACTCCTAACAATAGAAATTGGGAAAGGAAAGTTAATAGACAAATGGTTAAGAAGGCTGTATGTATGCTTCTTTCTGAGAGATTGAGAAATGGAAACATAGAATTTGTAAATGTAGAGAGTAACGGAACCAAGGCAATCAGAGAGGCATTAGCTACTCAGATTGGAAAAGTTAGAGGCTTGGTGATTTCTGAAAATCCTGATATAAAAATGGCACTATCAAATGTAGAGAAGATCGACTACTCAGTTCCATCAGTATTCTCAGTAATGAACCTGATGAAAGCAAGGAAGATTGTTATTGATAATAAGTCAATTAATATTATTGAAGAAAGATTGAGCAATGGAAACTAGTGTACTATTACAACCTGTTATCTCAGAGAAGAGCTATAATCTTGCAAACTCTGCAAATAAATATACTTTTTTTGTAACAAACAAAGCTACAAAGATTGATGTTAAAAGAGAGGTTGCTAAGAAGTACTCAGTATCTGTTATTGATGTAAATATTGTAACTGTACCTGGTAAATTGAAAAACGATTGGATTAGAAGAATGAAATATAGAAGATCAGATATGAAGAAAGCTATTGTCCAATTAAAGAAGGGTGATAAAATAGAAGAATTTTTAAACATATAAACCATGGGAGTAAAAAACTATAAAGCAAAAACACCGTCACTCAGAGGAACAAAGTTGGCAGATAGGTCAATGCTTGTTAAAGGTGCTGGTCCAAAGTCACTAACAATTCCTAATAAGAGGAAGTCTGGAAGAAACAACCAAGGTAAGATTACAATTCGACATCAAGGTGGTGGATTCAAGAGAAGAATTAGAATTGTTGACTTTAAGAGGGATAAGCATGGAATCAATGCTAAAGTTGAGGGACTATACTTTGATCCTAACAGATCAGCTCATTTAGCTCTTTTGCAGTATGCAGATGGTGAAAAAAGATATATAATTGCTCCACGAGGTCTTAAGGTTGGTGATAGCGTAATATCAGGAGAGAAAGAAGATATATTGGTTGGAAATGCTATGAAACTAAGGAATATTCCATCTGGAACCATGGTAAATAGTGTTGAGATTGAACCAGGAAAGGGTGCAGTATTTGGAAGATCAGCTGGAAATGCAGTAACAGTACAAGGTATTGACCCAACAGGTAAGTATGTACAGGTGAATCTCCCATCAGGAGAGATCAGATTAGTACATGCAGACTGTATGGCAACTATTGGTGAGGTTGGAAACGAAGACAATTTGAACGTAAAATTAGGAAAGGCTGGTAGAAGTAGGAACTTAGGAATTAGACCATCAGTAAGAGGAGTAGTAATGCATCCTGCTCAGCACCCACACGGTGGGGGTGAAGGTAAGGGTGTAATTGGTAAGGCTAAGGATAAGTGGGGTAAGAGAATTGGTACAAGAACTAGAAACAATAAGAAAACTGACAAGTTTATAATAAAAACCAGAAGGCCAAAAACAAGGCCATTCGCAAAGAAATAATTTAGAATAAAGAGATATGTCAAGATCACTTAAAAAAGGAGCTTACGTAGATGAAAAGTTGATGATAAAGGTTAACAAGGCTCTTGCGTCTGGAGCTAGGTCTCCAATCAAGACATGGGCTAGAGCATCAATGATAACTCCTGAGATGGTAGGTCTAACATTTGGGGTACATAACGGAAAGAAGCATGAGAACGTTTTGGTACAAGAATCAATGGTAGGTCATAAATTGGGTGAGTTCGCATTAACTAGAACATTCAGAGGTCACGCTAAGAAAGGTAAGCTATCTAAGGTATACGGTAGCAGTGGCCGTTTTGAATCGTAAATTTAAATAGATTGATATGGATAATAAAGTAGTAAAAGCACACGCAAAGAATGTACAGGTAAGTCCTCAGAAATTGAGACTAGTTGCTGACGTTGTAAGAGGAATGGGAGTTGAGAAGGCATTGGATGTACTAAAGTTCTTAAATAAGAAGGGTTCACTATATATTAGAAAAGTTCTTGCTACAGCAACAGCAAATGCAAAGGACCTTCTAGGTGTAGAGGCTCAGGCATTGGAAATTAGTAAGCTAACAGTTGATGACGGAGTTAAGTATAGAAGACCAAAGTTTGGTTCAAGAGGAAGAGTTTCAATGTTACATAAAAGAAGATCAAACATTAATTTAGAAGTTAAAGTTAAGTAATGGGAAATAAAATTGTACCAACATCAGTAAGACTTGGAGTAAATAAAACATGGGGTGCAGTTTGGTTTGCAAAGAAAAAGGACTTTGGAAAATCATTAATGTCAGATATCTTAGTAAGAAGGGAGCTCAAAAAGGCTCTTAATCCAGCTGGATTGGATAGAATAAATATATTTAGAACAGCTACAAAGTTAGAACTTGAGGTATATGTTGCTAGACCAGGTGTTGCAATTGGAAGAGGTGGATCAGGAATTGATGACCTACAGAAGCATTTGAAGAAGCTTACCAAATTAGACGTTGATTTAAGAATAAAAGAAGTGAAGAAACCTGATATTTCTGCTAGAATTATAGCTCGTACAATTGCAGATGGGATAGAAAGAAGGCAGCCATCAAAGCTATTAATAGCTGCTGCTAAAGAAAAAGCTATGTTAGGTGGAGCAAAAGGAATCAAAATATTGGTTTCCGGAAGAATAAACAACGCTTCGCAAGCTAGATCACAAAAAGACAGTGAGGGACCAGTACCAACTCAAACACTAAAAGCAAATATCGATTATGCAGAGGAAACAGCAGCATCAAGCGATGCAGGATTATTTGGAGTTAAGGTTTGGGTTTACAAGGATGCTGATAAATTAGATGAAATGAACGCTTAAAGATTATGATGCAACCAAAGCAAAGAAAATTTAGAAAAGACTTCAGAGGAAAGATGGGTGGAACAGCTACCTCTAATAATGAATTAGCCTTTGGTGAGTATGGTTTGAAATCAACTGAAAGAGGTTGGGTTCATGCAAGAGAGATAGAATCCGCAAGAAGAGCTATAACAGGTCATATTAAGAGAAAAGGTAAGGTTTGGATAAAGATCTTTCCACATAAGCCTTTTACCAAGAAGCCTAACAACTCAAAGATGCTAGGTGGAAAGGGAGATATTGAGGGATATGTATCAGTAGTACTACCAGGAAATATACTTTTTGAATTAAGCGGCGTAGACGAGGTAACAGCAAAAGAGGCAATGAGACTAGCTTCTCATAAACTATCTGTACTAACTAAATTTGTAGTAACAAGGAAGTAATGAGAGCAGATGAAATTAGAAAAATGACCGTTGAAGATATAAAGAAGGAGATTACAAAGTTGTACTTAGAGCTTAGGAATCTAAACGATGCTATAAGGTCAGGAAAAGAAAAGAATGTATCTAAAAACTTGAATATAAGAAGAAATATTGCTAGAATGCTCACTGTTTTACAGCAAAAAGAGAATAATTAATTAAATACATAATTAGATGGAAGCAAAGGCAGTAAAGAAAACAAAAGTTGCAGAGGTAGCCCCAGTTGTTAAAGCTCCTGGAAAGAGAAGAGTAATTGAAGGAAAGGTTGTAAGTACAAAGATGGAAAAGACTGTGAAGGTTGTAGTTGAGACAAAGACCAAGCACTCTGTGTATAAGAAAGTAATGAATAAGAGAACATCTCTTTTTGCTCATACTGATAAGCCTTTGAATGAAGGCGATATGGTAAAGGTTATGGAATCGAGGCCATATTCTAAAAAAGTTAAGTGGGTAGTTATAGACTAATGGTACAGTTAAACAGTATTTTAAAAGTTGCAGATAACAGTGGAGCAAGATTAGTAAAGCTAATTGGTGTACCAGGGTTTTCTAAAAGAAAGTGGGCAAGGATAGGTGACGTTATAACAGTTTCAGCTGTTGATACAGTTCCTAACTCTGATATTGCAGAGCACACTGTATTAAAAGCTGTGGTTGTTAGAACAACCAAGGAACAGAAAAGGAAAGATGGGTCATACATTAGGTTCGGAGATAATGCAGCAGTAATAATTGATGCGAAAAAGGCTCCTAAAGGAACTAGAATGTTCGGACCAATTGCGAGAGAATTAAAAGAAAAGGGTTTTGATAAAATAATTTCACTAGCACCAGAGGTACTATAATGAAAATAAGAAAGACAGACACAGTAAAGGTATTGTATGGAAGAGATGCAGGTAAGACTGGTAAAGTATTATCTGTTGACTCACAGAAGTTAGAGGTATTGGTAGAAGGTTTGAATATGTATAAGAAGCATATAAAAGGTGATGGCCAAACAAAGAAGTCTGAGATCGTAGATGTAGTTAGACCTATGTCTCTCTCAAAGCTATCTGTTGTATGTCCACATTGTAATAAAGCTACAAGAATAGGGATGAAGTTAGAAGGTAAGAACTATGTAAGAGTTTGTAAGAAGTGCACAAAAGGTTTGGATGTAAAGGTTGTTGCTAAAGCAGCTACAAAAGTAGAAACTAAAAAAGTTACAAAGAAAACTAAATAAAGATGACAAGACTACAAGAACTATACAATAAAACATATAGAAACGAACTGATGAAAGAGTTGGGGTTAACTAACGTTATGGCTGTCCCTACAATAACAAAGATTGTTATCAACTCTGGGGTTGGTGAGGCTGTTACAAACAGCTCCGCAATTGAAGAGATGGTTGAAATACTAACTTTAATTGCAGGTCAGAAGCCAGTTGTTAATAAGTCTAAGAAAGCTATTGCAGCTTTTAAGATTAGAGAAGGATTGGATATTGGAGTATCTGTTATACTACGAGGTGCAAAGATGTGGGAGTTTTTTGACAAGTTGGTAAACGTTGTATTTCCTAGAACAAAGGATTTCAGAGGAGTTAGTGCTAAGGCTTTTGATGGAGCAGGCAACTACTCACTAGGAATTGTAGAGCATACAGTATTCCCAGAGATTGACCCAAACAGAGTACAGAGAATTAGACCACTACAGGTAACAATAGTAACAAGTACCAAGAAGAATGATGAAGCAAGAGCACTTTTAAATAAATTTGGATTCCCTTTCAAGACGGATGGCAACAAGAGCTAAAGAAGTACAAGAAAAGAAGTTAAAATTGAAATCAAAGTACCCTACAAGGGTGTATAATAGATGTCAGAATTGTGGAAGAGCAAGAGGATATCTACGACACTACGGAATATGTAGGATTTGTTTTAGAAAGCTAGCTAGCCATGGTGAAATCCCTGGTGTAAAGAAAGCAATTTGGTAAATTAATAGATAAAAAAATGAACGACATACTATCAGACTTATTGGCAAGACTACAAAATGGAATAATCGCAAAGAAAGAGGACGTTAATGTTATTAACACAAAGATGTCATTAGCTGTTTTAAAAATCTTAAGAAAAGAGGGAATGATTGTAGACTATGCAGTAAATGAAGATAGGACTGTTAATGTTGTATTGAAGTATGTAGAAGGAGAGCCTGTTGTATCAAAGTTTGTAAGAGCAAGTAAACCAGGGCTTAGAAAGTATGTAACTGTAAACGAGATTAAACCTGTTATGAACGGAAGAGGAATCTCCATTATAAGTACATCAGAAGGTTTGATGTCAGGTGCTTTGGCAAAATCAAAGAAGCTAGGTGGTGAATTAATATGTGAGATTTGGTAATAGAATGTCAAAAATAGGTTATAACCCAATAAAAATTGAAGATGGAGTAACAGTTACAATAATTGGTAAGGTTGTTACAGCTAAAGGACCAAAGGGTGAATTAACAGTAACTCTTCCTGCTCAGGTTGATGTAGTACAAAAAGAAAATGAGCTACACTTAACAAGAGTTAATGAAGAGAAGCCAAGTAAGTCGCTACATGGTACATTTAGATCATTGGTTGCAAATATTGTACATGGCGTAAAGAATGGATTTACAAAGAAAATGGAAGTAGTTGGAGTTGGATATAGAGTAAGGATGGAAGGAACAACTCTTGTTATGAACTTAGGATGGAATCACCCTGTAAAGGTTGAAACCCCAGAGGGTATAACAATTGAGGCTCCAGATGAGTCAACAATAATTGTATCAGGACCTGATAGACAGAAGGTTGGAGAAGTAGCAGCTAAGATAAAAGGAATTAGAAAGCCAGAGCCATATAAGGGTAAAGGGATAAGATATGAAGGTGAGTATGTAAAGAGAAAGAGTGCTAAAGCTGGAGTAAGTGCTAAATAAGTAAATACAAATTATGAGAAATACAAAAAACGACAATAGAATAAGAAGGAAAATCAGAGTAAGGAAGCACGTAAGTGGTACTCCTGAGAAGCCAAGAGTGTTTGTATTCAAGAGTAATAGATACCTACACGTAGGAGTTTCAGATGATACAAAGGGAGTGGTAATACTAGGTGGAAGAGCCAAAAGAGCATCTAAGGAAGTTGAAGTATTAGGAACAAAGGTTGCAAAAGACCTTACAAAGAAGAAAATTGACAATGCAGTATTCGATAGAAGTGGTTATAAATACCATGGAATAGTATCAAAGTTTGTAGAAAGCCTACGATCAAACGGAATTAAAATATAGTTATATATAAATGGAGAGAAGAAACGAACAGAAAAACTATGACAAGAAAGCGGTAACTATCAGAAGAGTTGCTAAAGTAACGGCTGGTGGTAAGAGATTAAGATTCTCTGCAATGGTTGTGGCTGGAGATAAGAATGGATCCGTTGGAGTTGCATTAGGACGAGGTGTTGATACCAGAAGTGCTATGGACAAAGCTGAGAGAAAAGCTGTTAAGAACATGAAGAAGATTGAAGTTATTGGTGACACTATCCCACACGAGATTAGAATGAAGTTTGGAGCTGCACAGGTATTACTTAGACCTGCTAAGCCAGGTACAGGAGTAATTGCAGGATCTGCTTCTAGAACTGTATTAGAGATGGCAGGAATCCAGAATGTATACTGTAAACAGTTAGGATCAAATGATATTATTGCTAACACATACTGTACAATAGAAGCCCTACTCGCATTGAAGAGCGGTCGTGTACTAGAGAAAATGAGAATCATGCAGGATAGAATTGGAGTAAAAGAGAAGTTAGATGCAGAAAGAAAGGCTCGAGAAATCAAACTTAGAAATAGTCAGAAGGCAAATAAAAAAGATAATATAAATAAACATAAGAATGCTACTAGAAAGTTTACCCAAAAGAATAAATAGAAAATACTCCGCAAAGAGACTTGGTAGAGGATATGGATCTGGCGTTGGAGGACATACCGTTGGTAGAGGTACTAAGGGTCAAAAGTCTAGATCAGGACATAAATCAACCGTATTCTTTGAGGGTGGTAATAGACCTTTCTATAGTAGAATTCCTAAGTATAAGGGTTTCAAGAGTAGAGCTGATAAGTTCCATCCTGTAAACCTAAATATAATTGAGGATGAATTTAAAGCAGGAGAGTTGGTAAACCTTGAAACATTGAAAGAGAAAGGACTTGTTAAGAAAAGAACTAAACTTGTTAAGATACTAGGTTTCGGTGAGTTAACCAAGAAGATTACCTTTGAAGGTCTCAAAATTTCTGAAACTGCTGTTGCAAAAATCGAAAAGGCAGGCGGATCTATTAAATAATAAATCGCTATGTTCAACAATATACTCAATACGATACTCCTCTACTTGAGGACTGAAGAAATTAGAAAAAAGATATTCTTTTCCATACTAGTGCTTGTCGTCTTTAGAGTGCTTGCCAGTATTCCTGTAGTGGGTATTCCAGCTGACGCTATCTCTGAACTATTTGCTGGAAGTAACTTCGGCGACCTGCTCTCAACAATATCAGGTGGAGTATTGGAGACCGCATCAATCGCTGCAATTGGACTCACCCCGTATATTAACGCTTCGATTACGATGCAGTTATTAACTCCCGTTATTCCTAAGTTAGAAGAGTTAAAGAAAGAGGGTACAAATGGTAGGAGAACAATTAGCATGTATACAAGATTACTTACCATTCCACTCGCAATTCTACAATCATTCATCATCTACTCTACCCTCAGAGGTTTCAACCTAATGCCTATACTTGAACCATTGGAGTTAATTGCTATGTCTGCAACATTAACCGCAGGCTCTATCGTAATCATGTGGTTGGGAGAACTCGTTTCTGAAAGTGGTGTGGGTGGAGGAAGCTCATACATTATCTTCCTCGGTATCCTTTCTGGAATACCTGGTGCTTTAAGTAGCAACCTACAGACAATGGACCCAACTCAAAAAACTGTCTTTATACTATTGAATGTAATACTAATAGCTGTAGTAGTCTTAATTACTGAAGCTGAAAGACGTGTAAAAGTACAGTACTCAAGAAGAGTGAGGACGGGGGGGGCTATGGACAGTTACATACCTTTGAAATTAACTCAGTCAGGGGTTATGCCTGTGATTTTTGCGATCTCACTTATGTCTTTTCCTGAGTTAATAGCTAGGTTCCTACTGAGTCGTAACTATAGTGATGCAATGAATCTATATGCTACAAATACAATAAACTTCCTGAGTGATCCTTATGCACAGAATATTGGAATCTTCGTATTCATAATACTATTCTCATTCTTCTATGTAACTGTGGTATTTAATACCGATGAGATATCCGAAAACCTTCAAAAAAATGGAGGCTTTATACAAGGGATTAGGCCGGGTAAGTCGACATCGAAGTATCTAAGGGCTATATCATTCAGGTTGACTGCAGTAGGGGCGGGTATCCTAGCCATACTCTCAATCCTTCCAAATGTGTTACTCGCAACTGGGATAATAAGTCAGGCTTTAATTACAGGAACCGGACTCTTGATTGTTGTAAATGTTGCTTTGGATGTAAGGAGAAAGATCAAATCAATGGCTGTTGTTAAGGATTACGGTCGTTATATATAGTATCGCATTATAAATTTTCACAGAAATATAATGAAAACCTACCTATTCCATGGACAAATTGGAGCTGGTAAAGATACTCAAGTTGAGATGCTGTTAAAGAAGTACGACTTAGAAAGGGTTTCAACAGGTGAGATGTTTAGGAAGATGACTGAGGAAGGTGACCCTGAGGCTACAAATCTCTTTGAAAACAAGGTGAAAATAGGGGTATGGCCATCTCCTGAGGAAACCTTCTCTTTGGTTGAGAGGTGGTTTAAAAGATTTGACCCAAACAAAGATTGGATTTTGCTCTCCGTGGCACGATATGCACAGCAGATCCCTTTTCTAGATGAAGCCCTCGCAATATATGGAAGAAAGATTGATAAAGCGGTTCATTTTACAATAACGGAAGAAACCGCTCTAGATAGGTTGGCAGGTCGTCAAATATGTCCAAAATGCCAGTCTACATACCATCCTAAGTATAAGGTAGAGAAGGTTCCCGGTATCTGTGACCTATGTGGGAGTAATTTAGAGGTGCGTAAGGATGATACACCTGAAAGTGTAAAAAAGAGATTTGAACAGTATGCAGATACGGTAAAACCATGGTTGGATGAGTACCGTAGTAGAGGGGTACTTGTAGAAATAGATGGAACTCCATCAATAGAGACTATACATAATGAAGTATTAAGCAAATTAGAACTTACACATGCACGATAAAGTAAAAATAAAAAAGATGCAGGAAGCTGCAAATATACTCTCTGCCATTCTAAAAGAACTAGGTGAAGCCTGCGTGATAGGTACAAACCTTCTAGAACTAGAAGAGCTTGCTAATACACTATGTTCTCAATACAAGGTGAAGCCTGCTTTTAAGGGGTATGAGGGATACCCAGCAGCCCTTTGTATAGGAGTTAATGATATTGTGGTCCATGGAATTCCATATGATTATGACCTCGAGGATGGTGATATCTTAAGTATTGATATGGGGATAAAGTATAAAGGGGTATATTCTGATTGTGCTATAACCGTTATGGTTGGTAACGTATCTGAGGAAACACGTAAATTCGTTGAAACTACAAAACAATCAGTACTCAATGCGATAGCTCAGGCGGTACCTGGGAATACAGTTGGTGACATAGGTCATGCAATACAAAGTACTGTAGAAAATGCTGGATACACTGTTGTTGAGGAGATGGTCGGGCATGGAATTGGGTATGATCTTCATGAAGAGCCATATATACCTGGGGTTGGTCAAAAAGGTAAGGGAGAAAAGCTCTATAAAGGGCAAACAATTGCTATTGAAGCCATAATTAATCAAGGGAGTAGTGATATTGTAATTTCTAAGGAAGATGGGTGGACAAGCTTTACTAAAGATGGTATGCTTTCAGCACTATTTGAGCATACTGTAGTTGTGGATGATAATCCAAGGATTCTTACCAAATGGTAATTGCAACATAAGTTACTCTTTGATATAATCCGAAGGATTTATATTATTATTACAGTAATGCTTTATGGCAGGTAAAGAAGGAAATGTTATTGAGTTAAATGGAGTGGTTAAGGAATGTCTACCAGATACAAAGTTTATTGTAGAAGTAGATGTAAATGGTCAGAAGCATGAGATTGTAGGGTATCTGTCAGGTAAAATGAGGATGCATTATATAAGAATACTTGAAGGAGACAAGGTAAAGATTGAAGTTACACCTTATGACCCTAAACAAGGAAGAATAACATATAGAGAAAAGTAAAATGAAAGTTCAGGCTTCAGTAAAAAAGAGATGTGCAGATTGCTACATAACCAAGAGAAAGGGTCGTGTGTATGTGTACTGTAAGAAAAATGCTAATCATAAGCAAAGACAAGGTTAATTTATATATTTATTTGAATGGCAAGAATCGCAGGAATCGAAATACCAGACAATAAGAAAGTATGGGTTGCTTTAACCAATATCTATGGAGTAGGTCCAATTACAGCGAAGAAAGTTATTGAAGTATTGAGTTTTAAAGAGACATTGAAGTTAGGTGAGCTTACATCTGCACAGTTAGATGCGTTAAGAAAGTATGTAGAAGAGAATTTCCCAGTTGAAGGTGAACTTAAGCAGAAGATCTTTAGAGATATTAAGAGGCTTAAGGATATTAGAAGCTATAGAGGAATTAGACATAAGCTAGGTCTACCTGTAAGAGGTCAGAGAACAAGGCATAACGCCCATACCAGAAAAGGTAAGTCTCAGCCTGTTGGAGGTTTGAAGCATAAGCTAGAAAAAACTTAAAGTAATTATTTAGAAAATGGCAACTACAAAGACTAAGAAAAATGCAAAGAGGAGTGTGGCTACAGGAGTAGTAAGCATTCAGTCAACATTTAACAATACAATTATCTCCATCTGTGATGAGAATGGTGAGCTACTTGTTCAAGGATCTCCAGCAGTAGTTGGTTTTAAAGGATCTAAGAGAAGTACCGCATTTGCAGCAACTAAGGCTGCTATACATGCAGGAGAGATTGCAGTTAAGAAATATGGATTAAAGGAAGTTAAGGTTATAATCAAGGGCCCAGGTGCAGGTAGAAATGCAGTTGTAAAAGGTTTGGACTCTGTTGGAATTAAAGTTACTCAGTTGGTTGATAAAACTCCATTACCTCATAATGGTTGTAGACCAAGGAAATTACCTAGAAAATAAAATATAAAAAAGAAATATGGGAAGATATACAGGACCAAAAGAAAAACTAAGTAGAAGAGAAGGTATTAACCTATTTTTGAAAGGTGAAAGGTCTTTCTCTCAAAAGGCCGGTATGATTAAGAAGCCATACGCTCCAGGACAGCATGGAAATGCTAAGAGAACAAGGCTTTCTAACTATGGTGTGCAGTTGAGAGAGAAACAGAAGGTAAAGAGAATGTATGGATTAAGAGAGAAGCAGTTTAAGAACCTTGTTCATGAAGCTACTAGAATTGCACGTGTAAATAATACCGATAGAGGTTTGGAACTATTGAAATTACTTGAAATGAGACTTGATAATGTAATTTACGCAATTGGATTTGCAGCTTCTAAGGGAGCAGCAAGACAGTTTGTAACTCATAAGCATGTAATAGTAAACGGAAAGGTATTAAATGTACCATCAGCCGTAGTTAAGGTTGGAGATGTAGTTGAATTAAAGAATACAAAGCTAGCTCCAGAAAAGGTCCTAGTAACCGTTCCTGCATGGTTGTCATCAGATAAGAATAAAGGAACTGTTGTAGCTGAGCCTGTTAGAGATGATATTGACTCTGGTATTAAAGAGAACTTAATAATAGAGTTCTACTCTAGATAAATTATATAAATAAACGAAATGTTAAGCTTTGAAGACATAACAGTAAAGATTGTTTCCGAAGAAGGAAACTCAGGTAAGTACGATATCTCTCCTTTACCAAAAGGATACGGTCATACTTTAGTTAACTCATTGAGAAGAATTCTTCTCTCAAGCTTAGCTGGTACAGCTATTACAAGTGTAAGAATCAAGGGAGTAGAACATGAATACTCATCAATCGAGGGTGTAAAAGAGGATGTTGTAGAGATTGTATTGAACCTTAAGCAGATCAAATTTAAGGGAAATATTGAAGGACCTCAGGTTTGTAAGTTAGAAGTTAAAGGAAAGGGAGTTGTAACTGCAAAGGACTTCAAACTTCCAGCAGGAGTAGAGGTTGCTAATGACAATATGGAAATTGCAAACATTACAGACGAAAAAGCATCATTAGTTATGGAACTAGTTGTTGAGAGTGGAGTAGGATTTAAGGAAGCTAACGATGATTTAAGATCAGAAGTTGGAAGGATTCCTGTAGATGCAGACTTCTCTCCAATCCATAGCGTGAACTTTGAAGTAACTGACGCAAGAAAAGGACAGAATACAAACCTAGACGCAGTTAAGATCTCTATTGTTACTGACGGAAGCATTGCTCCTAAGCAAGCTCTTCTAGATAGTGCAAAGATTCTTCAAGACTTCTCTGGAAAAGTTATGGTAGCCCTAGGTGTATCAAAGAAAGAGGTTGAGCAAAGAGCAGAAGAAACAAGTGCAATCCCAGAAGTAGTAGAAGAAATCTCTACAGTAGAGGATGAAGTAAGCAGTTGGAAAATTGAAGAGTTACCAATCTCTAAAAGATCGAAATCTGGATTACTCGCAGGAGGATTTCAGACAGTAGGAGACTTGGCAACATTGAAAGTATCCGACCTCTTAGAACTACCTGGATTTGGAAACAAATCACTAAATGAGGTAGTAGAATTAATGAAGCAGTATGGAATTGAAATTAAAAGTGAATAATTATGTTTAAGAGACAATCATTTAAAAAATTAGGAAAGAAGGCTTCACATAGGAATGCAATGACTAAGAATCTTCTTAGATCTATCTTCCAAAGTGGGTATTTAACAACTACAACACCAAAAGCAAAAATGCTTAAGGGAGAAGTTGAGAGTATCATTCGAACAATTAACAAGAGTGAGAAAGATCATAACCTATTTAAGAAGCTAGAGGCAATCTTGGGAAGTAGAAATGTTGTAGAAATGGCCATCAACTATGTTGGAAGTACAGATAGAAAAGTTAGAATTGTTAAGGTTGGATTTAGACCAGGTGATAACGCTGAGAAAAGTAAAATAGAATTGATGGGATATAAGTCAGAGGCAAGTAAGAAGAAGGTTACAAAGGGTGATGATAAAGCTGTAGCAGAAACAAAAGAAGTTAAGAAGGTAGAGAAAAAGAGTGGACTAAGAGGATTGATAAGCGGTGGTAAGAGCGTAGGAAAGGTTGCAACCGTTAAAAGAGAGAGAGCTAGAAGCAGATCAGGACTTTAATTATAAATAGATATAGCTGTGCAGAAAACAAAGTGGACAAAAAAAGAAGAAATTACTAGAGAGTGGTATCTTGTGGATGCTAAGGATAAGATTTTAGGAAGACTTGCATCTAAAGTAGCCTCCCTCCTTATTGGTAAGGGTAAGGTAAACCAAGTTCCAAACATGGATTGTGGTGACTACGTAATTATTGTAAACAGTGGTGATATCAAACTAACTCGAAATAAGGAAGTAAAGAAAATGTACTATAGCCACACAGGTTTTCCTGGAGGTTTTAAAGAGATGAGATTTGATAAACTACTTCAGAAAGATCCAACAGCACCACTAGTAAAAGCTATTGATAAAATGCTACCTAAGAACAAGTTGAGACCAACAATGCTTAAGAGACTTTTTGTATATTCAACTAGCGATCATAAGCATGAGGCTCAAATGCCTAAGCCTATTAATTTATAATATTGTAAACTGTGAGTAAGAAAGAATATTTTGAGGGAATTGGAAGAAGAAAGACATCAACATCTAGAGTAAGAATATACTCTGGTAAAGGAAGTTCTACAGTAAATGGAATCCCATTCAATGAATATTTCAAAGTTCAAACACAGGCAAATTCAACTCTTAAACCTATTAGTACTGTTGGATTAGATGAAAAGATCTACTACACTGCACAGGTAAGTGGTGGTGGAAAGACAGGTCAGGTTGAAGCTATACAAGTAGGATTAGGAAGAGCATTGTATAAAATGAACCCAGAACTTAAGTCAGTCTTAAGAAAAGAAGGTTATGTAACAAGAGACTCTAGAATGGTTGAAAGAAAGAAATATAACCAGGTTAAAGCTAGAAAGAAACCACAGTTCTCAAAGAGATAGTTTCTACAATCTTTTTACACGTATCTTGCAGTTTTCAGATATTAGATAGATAATGAAGGTAGTAATTTAACTGCCTAATTATCAAATGTTAAAGAATACCCCAATTCCAAGGAACTTTGGATTCGTTATAACTGTAACCTCACTCGGCCTCGTATTAATATCCCTTCTGATATTCTTGTACAATGTTTTCTTTGCAACCCCAACATCCACTTTAGACCAAGTAGAATCATCTGATGGAAATGCTGGATATGTTGTTGGTGGGAAAGGAGAGGATATGATTGCCCCAGATAGGGGTGGGATGCCAGGATATCCTGTTGATGGTGGATCAGCTACCAATGAGAAAGACCAAAAGTTAGTTAAAACTGGTACATTTGATATCACCGTAGATGACTTTGATGACGTAAATTCAAAAATTAGATCCTCTGTGAAGGAATTGGGGGGATTTGTTGTATCGAGTAATGATAATGGAGTTGGTGTAGACAGAGACCTGGTATTAACCGTTAAAGTACCTGCAGGATCTTTCGACCTATTTGTTGAGAAAGTTAAGGGATACGCAGTTGTCGTGAATTCATATTCAGAAAATACTGCTGATATAACTCAGGTATATCAGGATCTAAAAGCTAGATTGAAAAATGAAAAAGCTCTTGAAGTTAAACTTCTTGAGATACTCGATAAAGCTGTAAAGGTATCAGACCTGTTGGAAGTGCAAAGGGAACTCTCACAAGTGCAGCAAAATATTGAAGTTATGCAGTCACAGATTGAATACTATGATTCTCAAATAGATATGTCGGTGGTCTCGGTATCAATGGGGTTAAGTTCACAGTCTCTTGAAATAGCAGGTGAGAAATGGCAACCAGTTGGAGTCTTTAAAGAGGCTCTAGCATCTATGGTAGAAATGCTAAAAGGACTAGGAAGCTTCGCTATATGGACAGTGGTGTTCTCACCTGTTCTATATGCCTTCTACCTATTGGCAAAGTACATATCAAGGCGAATAACCATCAAATAGTGGTATAATATTCCGTACAAGTATCCTATGCAGCTGCTGTAGCATTATTTGTTTGCTATAGAGGAAAGTCCGGACTTCAAGTCGGTCACGAACATTAAATCGTGATAGATGCCGATGTGAGTCGGAAGGGAGTGATCTTTTGGATAAAAGGGCCACAGAAAGTATACCGCCCGCAAGGGTAAGGGTGAAAGGGTAGTGTAAGAGACTACCGGTATAGACAGTAATGTATATACGCATTGTAACCCCCATCTGAAGCAAGGTGCTATTATACACCGCATAGACAGATGGCTGCATATAACAGAATCCGGCTTATGGGGTACTTGTACACTATACTGCAATAGGGATGGAAATTATGAAGTGAGCACCTTTGTCAAAAACACCAGTTACTAGTTCTAAATTGCCTCCGTGTTTTGATATTATCTCTTTTGCAATTGCAAGCCCAAGTCCCGATCCTCCTGTCTGTCTCGATCTAGACTTATCTAATCTATAGAACCTTTCAAAAATCCTTTTTGAATAGCTAGCCCCGATTCCTTTCCCATTATCTCTGATTGAGATAACTGCAAAGCCATTCTCTTCTTTACAATCTATGGATACCAAATCTCCTCCAGAGTGTGCAATTGCATTTTCAATAATGTTTTGAAATGCACGATGTATGAGTGTTGTATTTCCCGATACTACAACTCCTTTTTTACAATCCAATACAACTTTAAATTTCTTCTGCTTTGCCACTACCTTAACTTCAGTACGAATAGTATTAAGTATTGATGAAATATCTATCTTCTTCATTTTTAGATTTGCATCCATTAGTGAAAGAAGCAGTAGATCCTCAGTCAGCTGATTCATAAAATGAATTGCCTTCTTAGAGTCAGCAAGCAGCTGTTTGAGCTCAGCATCTGTTAGTGAATTATCCTCTAGTGCGGTATCTAAATTTGCTTGGATAATTGCGAGTGGTGTTTTAATTTCATGGGAGGCATTCTCCACAAACTCTCTTTGTGCATTAAACGCATGTGAAAGTCTTTTTGACATCTGATTGAAACTTTTAATTACGCTGGATATCTCGTCATCGTTATCCTCAAATTCAATCTCTTTACCTAAGTCTTCCGTACTCCTTAATTGCATCTCCTTGCTCAAATTCTCAAGTGGTCTTAAATGCCTCTCTGTTATCGCGTATCCACCAGCGAAACTTAGGATTACTAGTGGGATTATGGAATATAGTGTAATTAGACGTATATTTTCCAAATCTTCTAGTCGTGATTGAGCTATAATTGCTCGTTGATCTTCTGAAATCTGTCGGATAATTGGATTTCTTCTAAATGGCACTACAGGTTCGAATGGGAGTGTTTTAGTCATATATTGAGTGAGGAAGAAGTTCATTAGAAGTACAAAACCAATAGAGAATATCATCAGAACAACTGAGTACCAGAGGGACATTTTAAACTTGAGAGATTTGGTTAATTTCATATGTTAAGGCTACTACTTTATTTGATACCCTTTCCCTCTATAAGTGAGGATATATTTTTTTTCTGGATCAATCTTCTTTCTAAGGGTCTTAATATGTGTTTTAACTGTGTCAGAAAAACTATCTATATCAGTACCCCATACATGTTCAAGCAGTTCTTCTGCTGGAACTATTCTATTTCGATTCCTAAGGAGGTATTCTAAAACCTCTATTTCTTTATTACTAAGTATATATTCAACTCCATTCTTATTATCAACAACTCTATTCACTCCAATATCGATAGTGAAATGTGCGAACTTCAAGATGCTTTCCTTATTTGCAGAACTCCTTTTAATCACTGCGTTAATTCTAGCGACTAACTCTTTCAAATCAAACGGCTTGGTAATGTAGTCATCTGCACCATTACTAAACCCCTCTAGCTTATCGTATACCTGTGACCTTGCGGTAACCATAATTATAGGGGTGGTATTACCATCTTCTCTAATTCTTTTGCTTACATCCAATCCATCTAGAGCTGGGAGGTTAAGGTCGAGGATTATGCAGTCATATTGATTAATCCTAACAAGCTCAATTCCCTGCTCGCCATCTATAGCTTCATCCACCTCAAAATGGTTGGCTTCCAGGTATCTTCTCACAGGTCTTCTTAATGCCTCTTCGTCCTCAATTATAATTAGTTTCATACGCTATATTATACATCAACTATGGGCAAGGGAGGGGGAGTTCCCCTCCCTATACTGGCGACTAGATTGCTCTATGCATACCTCTTTCCATTCCGTTCCCTCTGCCTCCAATTTCAAGCTCCATCATCTTCTCTCTTAATTCAGTTAGTTCCTCCTCAGTTACATTCAATCCTTTATCATTCAAATCACTTAACATGCTCTCATGTCTCATTCCACCCCTACGTGGTTCATTAGAATCAAATTTCTCATCTCTAATCTCATGCATTGTAGATATAATCTCCACTTGCCTCTGGGTTAGCTTTCCATCCTTAAGAGCTTGGGTGATGAGTTCATTCACTTCTGTTCTTCTTTCTGTATGCATTTGTAATCTTGTTTCACTTAATGCTAATGAAACTTTCTCTTCTGATACTCCAAGTTTAGATGATAGTACTGATGAGAATGTGTCATTTGTGACTGTATTTTGCGCATATGCGTATGACATACCTGCCGCTCCAATTCCTAGTGCTACTGTTGAGCCAGCAACAAGTGCCATTAATTTA
>CAZUOO010000003.1:42504-47949 GCA_964621555.1 uncultured Candidatus Saccharibacteria bacterium
TAATTTATATGATATGAATATATCTTATGGAAGGTGAACTATCCGTGAAGTGGTTAATTTACCTTTTTCTACTATATGTCGCCATTCTCGTCGTCGCATTTCCCCGCTCTTCTGTTGTTTTTTACGGTTCTTGTTGTATATAATGATACTGTTAATATTAACAATTACAAATATGGACATCTTAAGTGTCTTTAAAGAGTTCGGATTGAAGGAAGATCATTTAAAAATATACAGGGCGAGTTTGGAGTGGGGGGAAACCACTATCTCTAATCTCTCATACAAATCAAAAGTACCTAGAACTTCTGTGTATGAATTGATTGACGAATTAATTAAGCTTGGGATTATTAAAGTGTCATTAAAAAATGACTCTAAACTATATTCACCAGCTGACCCTGAATTATTAATTGAACTACTAGAAAAGAAGAACTCTGACCTTACTAATTTAATATCCGTAACTAAAGAGAAAATGAAAGAATTAAAAGCTATACAAAATACAAAAATGAGCAAACCAAAGATATACCTTCTAGAAGGTGCAGAAGGTGTTAAACAGGCATACGAGATGACTCTGCAAACAGACGAGGTATTAGTACAGTGTTTAACAGATGACTACGGAGATGTATCTGAAGAGTATATGAACGAATACTTCAATAGATTCTTCCTTAAGTCAAATGTTAAGTCTAAGGAGATACTAAGAGATAGTGAGGATACAGAGTATATACAAAAGTATGGATCTAAGAAGAACCTACAGGTTAGGGTCCCAGTAACTGGAGATACAAGTACAGACTTTATGGTATTTGAGGATAAGGTGATATTTGTATCCTTTGAGAAAGGTGCATCATATGCATTAGTAGTAGATGATCCTAAGGTAGCATCTTGTATGAAGACACTATATAACCTTGCTTGGGATAGTGCATTAAAGAAGGATGTAAGAGTAAAGAATGGAGAAAAGATACGAAGTGAGTATAATGATTAATAAGTAAATAAGTTTAAGCAATATCAATATGGAAGATAGTTTTAATAAAGTATTTAAAGATGTTAAAACTGTGCTTTGTATAATGGCACACCCTGATGATACTGAATTATATGCGGGCGGTACATTAGCAAGAGCTATCTCAAATGGAATACGAGTTGTTAGCGTAAAGATGACACTTGGTGAGAAGGGTAGTAGAGCAGATTTAATAGAGGAGAGTAAGCTGAAAGAGGTAAGAAAAAATGAAGACTCTGCATCTATGGAAGTCCTTGGAATTACCAACGAGGATAATATATATCTTGATTTAGGTGATGGAAGTGTTGAAAACAATATGAGCAACCTCGAAAAGCTGTCACTCATTTTTCGTAAGTACCAACCTGATTTAATGATAACTCATAATCCGGAAGATAAAATAATTCGATTCGCAAAAGATATTAACTATGTTAACCATAGAGATCACATCAATACAGCTAATTTAGCAATAGATGCGGCTTATCCTTTCTCACGTGATAGGAATTTCTTCCCTCATCAAATAGATGGAGACATGAAGATTGCTAACTGTACAAAGTTCCTTTTAGTTGATTATTTCAATCATGATGATGTGGTTGATGTGGATGTTACAGATTTTGTCGGAAAGAGGATTGAAGCTCATGCGAAACATTCTTCCCAATATACACTTGAGGATGCAAAAGATTCAGCTGATTTCTTTACCAAAAGAGAAGGAACAGATCGTTTATATGAAAAGTTTCGACTAGTTATTGGTGATTAAGCCCTTCCTGCAAGGTACTGAGCTGCACTCATTAGGGTCTTACCCTCTGGTTGTAGCTCAAGTATCTCTATCTGTTTATCCTGGGTGCCATATACCATTCTAAGATGGTCCTCAAGCCTCTCACCTGCCTTTAAATCGTTAAATACATCAAGTACTCTAACTTTATATATTTTAACCCTTTTACCCTCTATCATTGCCCATGCAACAGGCCATGGTATTGATGCCCTAACCATTCTATCTATTACAACTGCACTCTGTTTCTCAAATGATATCTCCATATTCTCTTTCTTCATATCTTTTTGATAGCAGTATGTGGCTTGTGTATCATCTTGAACAACCGCAGTTATATCTCCCTTCACCCATTTCTCAAGTACTTCAGGTAGTTTCTCTTTACTAATTTCAACCAGTCTCTCCCTTAATGTTTGATTGGTATCTTCAGGTAGTATGTTTGTTTTATATATTGCTAGTATATCCCCTTTATCCATACCTGCACTCATCTTCATTACGGATACTCCTGTCTCAGTCTCCCCATTTAGTATTGCCATTTGTATTGGTACTGCACCACGATATTTAGGAAGGATTGAGAAATGTATATTAATAGACCCATACTTCGGTGCATTTAGAAAGAACTCAGGCATTATCTCTCCAAAAGCAATACATACTATTAGCTCTGGTTTAAATATCTCTAAGGCTTCTTTGTATCTCTCTTCTTTTGATTCTGTTATGTATACAGGTATGTTGTTTGATACCCCATACTCTTTAACTTCACTAGGTGTTAGTATCTGTTTTCTTCCTACAGGTTTATCTGGTTGTGTTATCACTCCTACAATCTCAAACCTACTATCAATGTGTAGGGTTTTAAGTATCTCTACTGATTGCCAACTAGTTCCTATGAAGAGTGTTTTAATATTTTGCATAGTATTATTATATCCTATTTCGTTGTGATATTGTCAGTGCATTTGATTTTCCCATAAAAAGTTTTAAGGTTATTAAATATAGAGAATGTAAGTTATTCTAATTTCTCGAATATCTGTTTAAGGTAGTACTCTAGTGTTTTTAGATAGTGCTGGTTGAAGAATCAGCTTTCCGGAAATACCAGAAAGCTTATAGTTTCTACTCCTGTATGATATTGGTTGAATATCCTCTAAGTGCATTTCTAAATGTTTCAATATCTATTTCATACACTACTGTCTTTCTTGGGTGATACTTCTTGGCAAAACTATCTGCTTCGCTGAAACTCATTGTATTAGGTTTTACCTTAAAGGTTGGTTCTCCCTTCTTATTCTTCATCTCTTTATAGTATATTCCTGGCTCTGGATCTATTATTTTAACCTGTCCTGTGTTAATTGATTTCGTAACTATAACGGCATGTAGTAGTGAGTCTGAACTACTATCGTTTATACCGTGGAGTGTGTTGGTATGTAGCAGTGGTATTGATATCCCTCCTTTGCTTATAGTATCAATAATCTTTTGATATGTTGTCGTTTCGTAATTTCCATACGAGATAATCAAGTTTCGTAGTTTTGGAGGATTTAGATAGTGAGCGTTGGAGATTTTCCAATAGTAGTTATCTGGGAGCGCCTTCTCTAGTTCACTTCTACTAGGTTTAATCGTCAACTCTACCTTTACAGTTGGTATTTGTGAGGCAATTACATAGGATATTGTTGGATATACAATTCTTGGTGAAAAGCCCTCATCAAGTACTACATGATTACATTCTTTTATCCATTCGATAGCTCTATTCACAGATAAGCTACTCTCTCCCGTAATCATTCTAATCCCAATTATTAGTGCCGCAGTTTGGCAATTCCCTCCAACTTTCTGAGTACCATCTGGAGTTAACTTGGCGTAGTTATATCCTTGGCGGTAGTACATGTCTGTCTTAAATTCCATTCCCAATTATATCATTTGACTACCTCTACTAATTACTCCAATGGTATAATCAATGCTATGAAATTAACAGACTACGACTACAACTTAGGGGAAAATATGATTGCTAAGTTTCCTCCGACAGAAAGAGGGACTACCAAGCTAATGGTAGTGGAGAGAGAAAGGGAAGTGATTAATCATAGGAAGTATGTTGATATTGTAGATTATGTTAAGGAGGGGGACGTAATAGTCCTTAATAGTACTAAGGTTGAGAAGGTGAGGGTATTTTTCCAAAATTTCCGAAATGATAGAAAGATAGAAGGACTATTTCTAAACAAAGTGTATAGAGGGACAGATGAGAGCATTGAATATTGGGAGTGTATATTGGGTAGGGCAAAGTATGTAGCAGATGGAGATATTCTGAAATCTGAAGTAACCCATACTGAAGTTAAGGTTGAAGGGAAGATCGAAGATAGTATATTTCTAGTATCAGCGAAAAAGGGAACTATCGACTCCATGTTTATGGTTGAAGGTCATGTACCACTCCCCCCATATCTAAACAGGGAGGATAATGATGATGACTATGTTCGATATAATACTGTTTTCGCTAAGCACGTCGGTTCTTCTGCAGCTCCAACCTCAGGTCTCAATATAACAGAAGAGATGTTAGAGAAGATTAAAGAGAAGGGAGCTAAGGTTGTTGAGGTTAGATTAAATGTAGGGTGGGGTACATTTGCCCCTATAAGGGTGGATAATATTGAGGAACATAAGATACATTCAGAGTATATTGAAGTTAGTAAGGAGAGTGCTGATAGTATTAATAAAGCAATAATTAGTGGTAATGATGTATGGGCAGTAGGTACTACCTCTGCACGTACTCTGGAGAGCGTTGCATACTTTGATGAGAATTCTCAGAAGTATTTAGTTAAGGAGTTTAAAGGCAATACGGATATTTATATATATCCTGGGTATGAGTGGAAAGTGGTTAATCATATGATTACAAACTTCCATGCACCAAAGAGTAGTCTTCTAGTTATGATATCATCATTTGTAGGGTATGATTTAACAATGAGCATGTACAAAGAGGCACTAGATAATGATTACAAATTCTTAAGTTATGGAGATAGTATGCTGATAATATGATACAAGACATCGTTATAGATTCATCTAAAAAAGATTATCCAATTAGAATTACATACTTTAAATCCTCCAAGGGGTCTAAGGATATCCTCATCTATGCAGGAGGCTCAGGTAGTACAAATGCAGATGAAAGAGGTCTAATGGAAACTCTCTATAAATCTACTGACCTTAATATCATCTCCTTTTCGTACGCAGGTAGGGAAGAAGGTGAGGACTTTGGCAGAATGCAGACCTATGATGATTTAGAGTGCGTTCTTAAATACGTCACTGATAATATGACATACAATATTATATTAGTTGGAAATAGTGATGGAGCAATACCAGTTACATATTCAATAGTACAGGGAAAGTATAAAGGGAAGGTTAAGTGTGCAGTATACCTTGATCCTGCCAACTACTACTTGGATCTCTCAAGAAATATTAACGCATGGACAGGGTTTGATAAATATGAACCTGACGCCCCTACAACCTCCTCCCTTCTTTCTGACCTTTCTCCTAATACTAAGGTATATGTAGTACATTTCACAATTCGCAATCGTAAAGATAATAGGTACCCTGAGGATATAAAGCTAACGGGAGTTGATAACCCAGAAGGTCATACAAGGTTAAATACAGATATGGTACGCTCATACTTTGATAGTACCCCAATTGCTAATCGAGGGGAGTATATAGAGCTAGCAGGTGTACCACATTCATA
>CAZUOO010000004.1:0-17368 GCA_964621555.1 uncultured Candidatus Saccharibacteria bacterium
TAGTAGTCTTTGAATGTAGTGGGGTATTTAACCTCGACCTTAGCTTTCGGTGTATATGCAATCTCATAATCTAAATTCCTTAATGAGTATGAGATATATGCATCGTCAGAAAGTACATCGGATGGTATCTCTTTGATTACATTTCTAATGGCCATTATATATCCACTCATAGGGAAAAATGTCTCGCTGGATATATAGTATCCATTCATTTTGTTCATTTGGGATTTTCTTCTGTGATCTCCAGAATCCGCAAGGAGGGTTCCCATATATCCATAGAAATCACTGCGTCCGTTAACTGCTACTGGTCTTCCTGACACACCACCTACCCTCTTATTTTCAAATGGTTTTAACATCTCTACGACAGCCTTTCTCTTAAATCTTGCGTCTCCATCTGTAAGGATAATTATATCTCCTTTTGCTTTCTTGAATGCTAACTTCAGTGCAAATGGTTTTCCTTTCCTAGGATCTTTTATTTGAATAAAAGAGCTGCCAAGTCTTAAAGTCTTTGCTGCTTTAATACCTGCGTTGAGCGTTTCATCGTCTGGAGATACTTGAATTATCTCAAAGGGTTTAACTATTCCAGAATACTTTGAGTTTGCAATTGCTAGGATGGCTTTCCCAATTGTCTTGGGCTCTTTATATGATGTTATGATTACTGAAATCATTCTTATTACTCAGCAGTAGCGGTTTCTCCTTCTGTTGCTTCAGTTTCAGTAGCGGCCTCACCTTCTACTGGTGTTGTTATAATTTCTTCTACCTTCTGCAACTGTGTGATGGTTACAATAGCGTTATTTGCATGCTCTTCATTTGGTAGGGTCATTCCTTTAGGTAAGGCTATATCAGCTACTGAAATTGTTTGACCTGGGTGTTCCATTTCTGAGATATCAATTACAATTTCTGGTACCAAATCAGCAAGCTTACATTTAACATCGATTGATGAAAGTGTTTTAACCAATATACCTAGGTTATTCTTAACAGCAGGTGAGATTCCAGTTAAAGTGAAAGGAATAGTGAAAACCATCTCCTTTGTCTCATCGATCTGGAAAAATGCAATATGTCTGATTTCTCCTGTTTGAGGGTTGTAGTCTACATCCTTTACAACTGCTTTTACCATTTTTCCATTTAAATCTGCATCTAGAATTGTAGTTGAGGTTGTATTGGCAATTAGCCAGTTTGCTTCTTTAACTGTAATTTGGATATTAAATGATTCAGTTTTCTCATTATATATAACTGCAGGTACGAATCCTTTAGCTAGTAATTTGGAAGCTCTGTTTCCAGTTAATTCTCTTTTGTTTAATACTATTTTTTCCATATTCAGTAGGTGAGTTTAGCAGAATTAAGGGAGTTTGTAAACTAAGATGTCTAATACAATGTAATAGCGCACTACAATTATTACTCTCTTCTTTTTAAGAGTTCCCTTAATTGAGTTTTAAGTAATCGGAGTGCTCCAGGATATTTTCTGTCATATTGAATTAATCCCACGAATAGAGCTCCTATAACAATCAAACTTGCAATTTGTGGGGCGATACTTTTGGTATATTCGATTAATTCGCCAGTATCTAGAGCGTCTTTGGCGCTTATGACTATATCAAGGAATTGCTGTAGTGGGATTCCCTCTGTTAAGCCATCTGTTGATACAAATTGAACTTCTCCATTATGTATTTGAAGGTTCATTACACCATTCTCTACCATTTGCTCGCATGTATAATCGACAGGAGTGAATCCTGATACAGTTTGTATCTGCTCAAGAACTTCTAGGCATAGGGGAAAGGTGTCTCCACCGTTCTCTACTGCAATATTCATAGTAGCATTCATGATACTCATATCACTATATTGTCCTACAGGTGTAATGCAGGCAGCAATATCGCCATACTCTGACATCAGCGTAGGGTTTACTTGAAGGCTTGCAAATCCACAGGCCTCTGTTGTTGTTGTATTATCCATACCTAATTACACTATAGGGCGGGTTTTGTATCAATATCCTGACCTATTCTTCCTTATAATCTTGACTCACTTTCATTCTAATGATATTCTCTAGCAATTAGTTGATACGAGTGCCAATGCAAATATCTCAAAGACAGAAAAATATATTAATGGCAATAATGGAAGAGTTCATGAGCAGTCCTGATGAGGTTGGATCTGTGGCCTTAATGAGAAAGCATAATTTGGGAGTTAGCTCTGCCACAATTAGAAGTGAAATGGTTAAACTTATGCAAGAAGGAATGTTAGAGAAAAGCCATATATCTTCAGGTAGGTTTCCAACCGATCAGGCTATAAGGTTCTATGTTAAGGAGTTGGCGGATAAGAGAGGGTTGGCTCAGGTAGATGAGATTGAAATAAGACAGGGTATCTTTAAGCTACGCTTCGCACAAGATCAACTAATTAGAGATATTCTAGATATTTTAGTTGAGAAAACCAAGTGTGCAGCTTTCTTTCTTTCAGATGATGATAGAAGGTACTTTGGAGTGTCTTCATTAATGCATTATGAGGAGCTTAGAAATATGGAGATATTACAGAGAGTGTTAGATATATTGGAGGATAAGGACATTCTACGAAAGATCTTTACCAAATATGATAGTAACGATGTTTCGCTTTTAATTGGAGCTGAAACGGGTATTAAGGATCTTGAAAGTTGTTCCATTGCGTTTGTGAAAGTTAAGTTGCTAAAAAATAGAACTGGACATATGGGTATAATCGGTTCAAGAAGGCTTAACTATTCCAAAGTAATTTCGTTGCTTGCTTTAATAAAAGAGTCTGTTGAATCATCATTAAAGGGGTGGAGTTAAATAATATGAAAAGTAATAAAGGATAAAATACAATGAACGATCAAACACAAAAAATTGAACAATTAGAGAATGAGATTAGGGAGCTTGCAGCTACTATTGATAAAGTTGAGGATGAGAAGCTTGTCATTCAGAATCAGTTGAAGAAAGCCCTTGCCGACTACTCTAATCTGGAAAGAGATATCGAAAAAAGGGTGGCAAGAAGCTCCCTTCAGACTAAGCTTCAGATTGCGAATGTGATGTTAAATGTTCTTGATGATATCTCACTCGCTATTCAGAACTCTACGAACTTAGAATTAAATGAAGAGAGCTTAAGATGGGCAGATGGTGTTAAAGCTACCCTTACAGATATTGAGAAAGTTATTGCGCAATTTGGAATTGTGAAAATGGTCGTGAATAAGGGGGATGTGTTTGATTCCTCTTTGCACGAAGCGTTGGGGACGGTACAGGAAGGCGATGCTGGTACTATCTATGATATTGTTCAGCCTGGATTTATGTTGAACGATATTATAGTTAGACCTGCAAGGGTCATAATATCCCAATTAAAAAATTAGATAAATTATTATATTAAAAACAATGGGAAAAATATTAGGAATCGACTTAGGAACTACAAACTCCGTAATGGCATATATGTCAGGGGGTAAGCCTACAGTAATTGCGAATACGCAGGGTGGGAGATTGACCCCATCTATAGTGGCGGTTGACGATAAGGGGGAAGTTCTTGTGGGTACACCTGCAAAGAATCAGGCTGTAGTGAACCCTGGAGGAACTGTATATTCTGTAAAAAGATTAATAGGTAGAAAGTGGTCTGATCCTGAAATTAAGAAAGATAAAGCTGTACTTCCATTTGAAATGCAGGAGTCAAAGAGTGGAGGAGTTGAAGTTAAAATGGGTGATAAATGGTATACACCTCAAGAGGTATCTGCAAAAATTCTTGCAAAAATGAAGAAAGATGCTGAAGAGTTTCTTGGTGAGCCAGTTACAGAGGCTGTTATAACTGTACCTGCATATTTCGATGATTCTCAAAGACAGGCAACAAAGGATGCTGGAAAAATTGCGGGATTGGATGTTAAGAGGATTGTAAATGAACCAACTGCAGCTGCACTTGCCTACGGTTTAGATAGCAAGAAGGATGAAATTGTTGCAGTTTTTGACCTTGGTGGAGGTACATTTGATGTTTCAATACTAGAGATCGGTGACGGAGTGTTTGAAGTTCTCTCAACTAACGGTGATACTCATCTAGGTGGAGACGATTTTGATGAAAAGATAATCGATTTTTTGGCTGAAGATTTCAAGAATACCGACGGCATAGATTTAAAACAGGATAGAACTGCGTTGCAAAGACTGAAGGAAGCTGCCGAAAAAGCAAAGATAGAGCTTTCTTCCTCTGAAACAACAGAAATTAATATCCCGTATATAACTGCGGACTCAAAGGGTCCAAAGCATATGAGAAAGACTATGACCAGAGCTGATCTTGAAAAGCTTGTTTCTGAATTAATTGAAAAGACAGCTGCTCCATGTAAAAAAGCTCTTGAAGATGCTAAATTGAAGACCTCCGATATAAATGAAGTTATTCTGGTAGGAGGAATGACAAGAATGCCAGCTGTACAAGCTAAGGTTGAACAGATCTTCGGTAAAGAACCAAATAGAAGTGTAAACCCTGATGAAGTTGTTGCAGTTGGTGCTGCTATTCAGGCGGGAGTTCTAGGTGGAGATGTAAAAGATATTACCTTGCTTGATGTAACTCCTCTCTCACTTGGATTGGAGACATTGGGTGGAGTAATGACTAAGCTAATTGAAAGAAACACGACTATTCCTGTTGAAAAGAAACAGGTGTTTTCGACCGCGGCAGATAGTCAACCCGGTGTTGAGATACATATTCTTCAGGGAGAAAGAGAGATGGCTCCGGATAATAAGACATTAGGTAGATTTGTTCTTGACGGAATACCACCTGCACCTCGAGGTGTTCCCCAGATTGAAGTATCTTTCTCAATTGATGCTAACGGTATTCTCAACGTAAAAGCTGTTGATAAAGCTACAAATAAAGAGCAAAAGATTACTATTACCGCTACTACCGGTCTTTCAGATGATGAGATTGAGAAGATGGTAAATGAAGCGGCTGAGAATGCAAAAGAAGATAAGGAGAAGAGAGAGAGGGCGGAGGTTAAGAACGACGCCGATACTCTATGCTTTAGTTCTGAAAAACTACTAAAAGAAAGCGCAGATAAAGTAGATGTAGCTGAGAAGGAAGAGATAGAGAAGCTAATAGCAGACTTGAAAGAATTGATTGCTAAGGACGACTTTGATAAGGAGAAAGTTAAAGAGGCTACAGATAAACTCTCTGAGAAAGTTCAAGAGCTTGGAAAGAAGATGTATGAACAAGCCGCTAAAGAGAGTAAGGAAACTGAAGACAAGAAGGAGGATGTTGATAAGAAAGATGTGAAGAAGGATGATGAGGTTAAGGAGGGGGATGTAGTTGAATAGATATCTTAATATGTGCAAAAGGGGGCAAACCGCTCCCTTTTGTACATAGATACTATTTATGTTACTATCAATCATAAGTCATTTTATGTAACTGCCCCGATATAATGTCGAATCAAAATATTAACACCGCTATTCAGACTGTCCAGCGGATATTATATTTACTAGCACTCGTAATTGTACCTATTAGTGTTCTACCATTTCCTTGGGATTTAACAGAATTTTCAATGACATTATCTTTGGCTCTATTTACTCTCCCAATTCTCCTTCTCGAGTTAGCTAAAGTGTTCGTTAATGGAACATTGGCATATCCCAAAAATCGTATCGATGGAGCAATACTACTTCTGTTTATTGTATTGATTATATCTACAATCTTCTCTAAGTCGCCGATTACGAGTATGTTAGGGTTTGATAGCAGGTTGGGTGGGGGATTGATTGGATTAATTACAGTTTTAGCTTTTACGTATACTGCAAGGAATTTTGTTAAAGATTTTGATGGAGTTATACATAGTATTCTCTATCTACTAATAGGTGTAACAATTGGTGCTGTTATAAGTATTCTCTCCTTCTGGGGAATGAACATTCTAGAATTCATACCATCATTCAAGGAGTTATTCACCACGGGATTACCTTTCTATAGCTCAGCAAGGGTTTCATTAATGATCTTTGGTGTAGCTACCCTACTATCATCAGGATTAATATTCTATTCTTTAAAGAAATATAACTTGGGTACCCTCATAACTGGTATTCTAATGTTTTTAACCAATCTCCTAGCATTTATGCTATTTTCAATTGTACAAGGGAATGACCAAGCATTCCTATTTATTGCTATATTTGCATCCTTTTTAGTTATTCCATTTATAAGGAGAAGGCCACTAAACAAGTCTTTTGTCGGAGTTATTGGAATTACCTTTCTAATTGTATTCGGTGGGATTATGATACTAAAAATCCCCCAGTTTAAAGAGCTAGTCATAAGGGATTCAAGTAAGTTGATAACTCAGGTGACAATCTCACCTGAAGTAGGGTGGAAGGTTGCAACAAACGCTGTAAGTGAGTCGTTTTGGAATGGATTGGTTGGATATGGTGTTGACACATTCTCAATTGCATATAACCTCTATAGACCACTAACAGATGAGATTCTCGTGCTAAATAATACAAACTTCACTTCTCCTAATAACCATATTCTAAATATGTTTATTTCAATGGGGATACTTGGGGTACTTGCATGGGCCTACCTATTCTTTATCACTATATCACATGTAATTTCAGACACTCGAAAGAGATCCTTTATTGATACTGAAGACTTTATACTTTTGCTGTTGAACCTAATAACAATTTACTTGCTAGTTTCTTCAGTATTTATATATTTCACCATCTTTACCTACCTACTGCTCTTTCTCTCAATTTCACTTGCAGTTGTAATTAGACATATGAAAAAAGAAGAAAGTAAAGAAATATATGTCTTAAATCTAAGGCTTTTCACTAGGCAGACCGGAGAAACTCTCTCTTTTGATACAAACTCTACTATTGCCTTGCTATTTATCTCATTGCCACTCCTTTGGTTATACTCACTCTCTTTAAATCATCTATCTGCTGGTTTTAACGTCCTAGAAGCCGAACGAATCACCTCAGAGGGAAGGAAGTTAAATGAGAAGGGGAAACTAGGTGAAGAGGATAGGGTTAAGATGCTAGTAAACGCTACAAATCTATACGGGAAGGCTATAGAGAAGGTCCCTATAAATGATATGTATCATAGAAGAGCTAGCCTAATAATTACCCAATACGTAGAGATTCTTGTATCGAAGTATAACAAGTCTGATATAGATGGTGAAAAAAATACCCTATACGATGACATCACAGCATATGCTGATGTTGCAGTTGAGGAGGCAAAATTGGCTACGGATAGGGCGCCACAGATATACGCAAACTGGGGGGCAAGAGCAAATGTGTATTCTAAAATCGTTGGTATTGGATTTAGAACATATAGCAAATCTGCACTGAGTGCTATGCAACAAGCGGCATCTCTAAACCCATTGAATTATGAACTGTATTACAATGCTGCACAATTATATGTGGTAAATAATGACAACGATTCGGCTATTAGAACTCTTGTTCAGGTCTTCACAATCAACCCTGAGCATATACCATCAAACATACTAGCGGGTGAGCTTTCACTAAACGATAAGGATTATAGACAGGCAGATAGATACTTTGATAAGGCTAAGAGTATCATGGATAAATATGGGGATATTGATTCAGAATTATATAAATATGTGGTTAAAAGGTTAACAGAAATAGGTCCATTACTTCCTGAAACTGAAACAAAGACAGAGGAAGAGGATGATAATACAACAAATATTAATCAAGAAGACTCTATTATCGAAAGTGATAGCAACTAGCTTTTCCAGATAATGAGATTTGTTATCAGAAAACCAATATGTTTGTGTATAGTGTATTTAGCCTCTTTAATCAGTGACATCCACTGCTTTGTAGGGAAGTAATTAATCTCTTCATATGGATTATCCTTTCTGCTATCCAGCTCCAACCTTAGGTTTAAAATACCATGTAACCATTTCTGAATGGAAATAGGGAGGTGTTGAAATATTGGGAATGCATAATGTGGTTCAATTATCGTATTGTAGTCGGGAACTAATATCAAAAACTTCTTTCCAACTCTCTCAATCTCACTGCAAGTTTTTTGCAACGCCTCATAGGGTTTAACATGCTCAAGCACTCCAATACAAATTACAGCATCAAACTCTCCATCCTTAAATGGAAGAGAACCATCTCCTTTGATCTGCATATATTTAAAATTAGGTTGACTAATCTTGCTCTCTTTAAAAAGGTCTACCCCTGTAATTGGATTCACCTTATTAAAATGCTCGAAGGTTAATCCTTCTCCACACCCTACATTTAAAATTCGATCTGTAGGCTTAAGGTCTAGAAGCTTAACAATCTTATCGTAACGTCTCTGCTTCTGTTTTACAGGATTGAAAAAGTTTCTTGGATGAAGATTCATAATATTATTCTTTTATTTAAAATTCTTATAGTACTTACTCTCTGATACTGTACTGTCTTTATAGTATTTACTATTTAGAGATTTATGTCCATAAGGTTTAGAAACTCGCTTATCCACCTCCTCAAATGCCATCTGTGCAATCTTCATACCAGGGTATAATTTAATTGGGAGGGGAGAGAGATTCACAATCTCTAAGGTCATTCTTAAACAATTACCAGGGTCAAGAAAACCAGCGGTTGTATGTATAATTAGTCCTAGACGTGCCAAGGAACTCTTACCCTCTAACCTTCCCACGTGCTTATCGTCTACCCCTGTAATTTCGAGTGTATGGGAAAGAATAAAGTCGCCGGGATTAAGTGTAATACTACCCTCATCATCAATATGTACTTTTTCCATTAGATCGGTTACGGGCTTTTTGACATCTATTATCGAGTGCTTCTTCGTATCAAATCTCATAAAGTCATTACCTAGGTGTAAATCGTAGGAAGTTGGTTGAAGGTCGTCTGGGTTGTAGGGCTCAATAACTAACTCTCCTGTCTTAATCTTGTTTTTAATCGATATATCTGACAAAATCATTTTAAGATGGGCTTGAAGTTAAAACTTTGAAGTATATCATAAATTATGGATATGAAAATTATATGAAATATAACGGTAAAGAATACGATGTAGTGATTTGGGATTGGCTCTGGACTCTATATTCACGTAAAGACGATAGACTCTTTAACTGGGTTGAAGAATATTTTGAGAAATACGGTAGCGAATCACAGAACTACTTAGTTAGCTATGCTTTCTCTCCAACAAAAAGGAATAAATTGATTGAGAAGTTTGGTATTGGGAAATATTTTAAGGATATTGTTATAGAGAAGTCTGATAAGTACACGATGTTCAGTAGTATAATCTCAAAGTATGGAATAGATAAAAGTAGGCTATTAGTTATTGGGGATAATGTTCTTCATGAAGGTGTTGCATCTAAGCAACTTAAGATTGATTTCGTACCAATTGCGGTTTGGAATGAATACGTATATTCAAAACTTGGGCTTGGGTCTAAATAGGGAAAACGAATGTATCTCAAGGTGTGGACTGTGTTCATATATTGTTTTCGCCACCTCATTTATCGTAGATCCAGATGTAACTACATCATCTATAAGGATAACTTTTCTTAACTTCGATGTATTTGCACCTGTATTAACTTTAAAAGAGTTTATGACATTCTTCTGACGATTAGACTTTCTAACTTTAGTTTGGGGTTTGGTATTTACAACTCTATTAAGAATTGATGTATCAACTCTTACCCCTGTGAACATTGATACGTATTTAGCAATGAGTATTGATTGATTGTAACCGCGCTCTCTGACTCTTGTTGTATGAGATGGTATGGGAAGCAGTATCGAGTTGTTGCCAGTGAATTCGTGGTAATTGAAATAACTTTGAGCTCTTTCTTTGCATAATGACATCATCTCATCCAAAATTATAAAGGATGATTTAAACTTAACATACTTTAAATATCTTCTCGTCACTCTATTGTACTCAAAAGCGATGAACATAGAGGAAACCCCTCGGTGGGTAACTAGACATGAACTGTGTGATATATACCCCTTTGAGACTCTTCTACATATATAGCACTGGGGTATCTGATAAATGAAATGTGCGCGACATCCGGCACATATCCATTGGCCGTATTTATAGCAACCAATACAGAATTTTAAAGATAGAATTTCTTTTAATATCTACTATTATCTCAGTATATTATTAAATATATATTAAATAGCTTTTATCACGTCCTAACCTATGATATTCTTCAGTGATGATTATAAAAAGAGGCCTTTTTAAAAATCTATACCATCTTGTTAACTCGGTAGGTGCTATTACGGTGCTTCTCCTTGTTATTAAGGTTTTGGGCTTTGTAAAGATTCGTATTATAGCTCAGTTATTCGGTGCAACTAGAGAGCTCGATATATTCTGGGCAGCCTTTACGATCCCTGATACGATTTTCAATGTACTCGTGGCTGGTGCAATTAATGCTGCTATTATCCCTGTGTTTACAAACTACCTCCATACCGACGCGGTGAAATTAAAGGAGATTTTCAAACGGTTAACTGTAGTATACAGCTCTTTCTTTATTATCCTTTCAATCGTATTATTCATATTCTCTAGAGATATAGGTGAATGGTTGATTAGTTCAAATCAGCTACATCAATATCTTGGAACAAGCGGAGATATTAGTTTAGAGAATATTCAGCTATTTTCTAATATTATGAGGATAATGCTACTTTCTCCAATACTGTTAGGAGTATCAAGCTTGGTAGGGGCGTACTTGCAATCACACAAGAGGTTTTTCACAGCTACACTCGCACCACTATTGTATAACCTTGGTATGATATTGGGAGCATTAGTATTAGTAAAGGTTTTCAATATTGGTATATACGGAATTGCATGGGCGGTGGTACTTGCTTCACTATTACATCTGTTGATCCAGCTCCCTGAGTTCTTGCATATCTATAAGTCTGTTCCAGAAAAGTTCACAACCAAAATCTATAACTTAATAACCAACCTTTGGTCTAAAGAGATTGTCCAGGTTTTCAAATTAGCACTCCCACGAATCATTGGGTTGTTGGGAGAACAGGTAAATGTCGTGGTTAATACTGTGATTAGTTTTACACTATCTGCAGGAGCTTTGAGTGCCTATAAATTTGCACTGAGTCTTCATCTTTTTCCTGTTCAGATCTTCGCAGGGGCTATATCTCAAATTGTACTTCCAAAACTCTCTGAGGAGTTTGCGGTAGGGAAGAAAAAAGCCTTTATGAGAACTTTCAACGGTGCACTAAGGCAGACCCTCTTCATAATCCTACCAATTGCTGCTGTTATTCTGGTACTAAGATTGCCTTTGGTTAGACTCGCCTATGGAGTGGGAGAGTTCGATTGGTGGGCCACAGTTATAACTTCATGGTGTCTAGCACTACTCGCTATCTCAATTGTTGCCCAATCAGCTGTATCTATAATCCTTCGTGCATTCTACGCTATACACGAAACTAAACTCCCTCTTATCGCAACCTTCGTATCTATAGTTATTAATATTCTTTGTGGATACTACCTAACCAATTTCTTTAGTCACTACTGGGATTGGAGACCAATTATTGCTCAAATCGCTTCACAGCTGAGCTATATCAGTACTGCAGATCTGTTACAGGTAATGGGGTCATTTGCGCAAGATACGTTTAGATGGATGCAGTCACGAAATCTTTCAGATGCTGCGGTGGGTGGATTGGCCCTTGGCTTGAGCATCTCCTTTATTGCGGAGATGTTTGTGGCAGGTTGGTTGTTACAAAGAAAGATCAAGGTATTTTCATGGAAACTCACGTTTAAACCTCTTTCAAAAATACTTTTGAACACTTTGATTATGCTTGTAAGCATGTACTACATATTCAAGCTCTCTGACTTTAACCTTGATACAACTAAAACAGTTTCCGTAGTTGGAGTTACAGTTATAACATCATTGTATGGACTATTAGTATACGTAATTGGTGCGAAGGTGTTTAAGATCCACGAGCTTGAAACTGTTCTTAAAAAGGCCTCCTCGCTATTCTCCCCACTACTACAAATGTTGCAATCAGTTATCAGAAGGAGGGTGCATGCAAAAGAAAACTAAGAGAAAGCTAGGCCTGAGCTTCTTTCTAATCGCTATCCCAATATCATTGATTATCTCCATTACCTTAGTCTCCATCCTTCTTTTCTTTGCAATTCGATCGAACTATATGAGTTGGGAGAGGAAGTTTGAAGATTCACACCTATCTACAGACTATGTGAAGATAGAGAAGAGTATGGTTGGTGATGTAGATAAATTGATAGCCTCTTTTAAGGAAAGCCAGAAAGATATTGATTTCATAGAGATTGATAAAGTGCTTTTCACCAACCTGCTGGCCACTAATATTAATGAGAATATGCCATCCAACATAAGAATAAAGAAAGGGTATGTAGAAGCTTCCAAAGGTTTTTGGAAAATATACTATTTAACATCTGTTCCAGTCTTGGGAGATGTTTGGATATATTTTGATCTGAATAAAGACACCGTTGAGAGCACAGATGTGTATATAACCGATATGAAGCTAGGTAATCTATCTGTGAGGGATTGGGGTGGTGATTCGGTAATATCTAGTGTGAATAACGGCATAAAAGAAGCTATGATTCTAATCACTCAAAAGGATTTCACAGGTAGGACAATTCGTAATATTGAGTTAGATACTGAAAGTCTGATTATCAAGGGAGAGAAATAGAATAGGTCCTCAATACTTGACAATCGATACATCACACCCTAAAATCTAGCAATCATCACATTGATTTGCTAATTAAATTTATACATTATAAATATGTCTACAAACATACCAATACAACCATTAGGTAAGAGAGTTGTAGTATCTCCAGATCAAGTTGAGGAGAAAACAGCAGGTGGATTATACGTCCCTGCAAGTGCAAGTGAAGATAAAAAACCAGAAACTGGAAAAGTCGTTTCACTAGGCATTGTTAACGAGAAAGATTTCAAATTTACAGTCTCAATTGGAGACCGAGTATACTTTAAAAAATACTCTCCTGAAGAAATAGAAGTTAATGGCGAGAAATATTATATTCTCGATGAGGCTGACGTTCTCGCAATTGTTAAGTAATTATATAAATTTAAATATTACAGACTATGGCAAAGCAAATTATCTACGATGAAGAGGCAAGAAAGAAATTAAAGGCTGGTGTTGATATGCTAGCTAACGCAGTTAAAGTTACATTAGGCCCTAAAGGAAGAAATGTAGCTTTGGCTAAAAAATATGGTTCTCAAGTTGTTACAAAAGACGGAGTAACTGTTGCTAATGAGATTGAGCTTGCTGATCCATTCATGAACCTTGGAGCACAGATGCTTAAAGGTGCAGCTGAGAGTACCAATAAGCTTGCAGGAGACGGTACCACTACTGCAACTGTACTAGCTCAGGCCATTGCAGGACTTGGGCTTAGAAACGTTGCTGCAGGTGCAAATCCAATTGCCGTTAAAAGAGGAATGGATAAAGGTGTTGAGGCTGTTGTGGAATACCTAAAGAAAACTGCTAAAACCATCTCCACTAAAGAAGAGATCTCCGATGTAGCTACAATTTCTGCAAATAATGATTCCTCACTAGGAAAAATGATTGCAGAGGTTTTCGATAAGATTGGTAAGGATGGTGTTTTGACAATTGAAGAAGCCAGAGGTTTCTTTGATGAGATTGAATATACCCAAGGATATCAATTTGATAGAGGTTATGTGAGCTCATACTTTGTAACAAACTCAGAGTCTTTAGAGGCTCTAATGGATAATCCATACATCTTAATTACAGATAAAAAGCTCTCCTCTCTACAGGATATCCAAGCAATTGCAGAGAAAGTTTTACAAGCTGCAGATAGGCCATTATTAATTGTAGCTGATGATATTGAAAATCAAGCCCTCGCAACTTTGGTTGTGAATAAACTTAGAGGTACATTAAACGTTGTGGCTGTTAAGGCTCCAGGTTTTGGAGATAAAAGGAAAGAAATGTTGCAGGATCTCGCAATACTCACAGGTGGTACATATATCTCTGAGGAAGTAGGGAGAACTCTTGATTCTGTTGATATCACAGATCTAGGCTCCGCTAAGAAAGTTGTAGTTTCTAAAGAAAATACAATCGTAATTGAAGGTAAGGGGGAGAAGAAAGCTCTTGATAGTAGGGTAGAGGAAATTAAGGCTCAGATAAGTAAAACATCTTCTGACTACGATAAAGAGAAGATGCAAGAAAGACTTGCTAAGCTTTCAGGTGGAGTTGCAATAATAAAGGTTGGAGCTGCATCAGAGGTTGAGGCTAAAGAGAAGAAACAGAGAGTTGAGGACGCCGTTAACGCAACAAGAGCGGCTCTAGAAGAGGGTGTTGTCGCAGGAGGTGGACTTGCCCTTCACAACTCTAGAGAGGTGCTTGATAGTGTTAAGGTAATTGATCAGGATGAAAAGATTGGAATCCAAATCTTAAAAGAAGTCTTAAGCGCACCTTTGAAGCAAATTGCTCAGAATGCAGGTCAAGATGGAGCTGTTGTAGCTTCAAACTGTGGTAAAGATAAGGGATATGATGCTAAAAACGATAAGTATATTAATATGCTTGAAGCAGGTATCTCCGACCCAGTTAAGGTTACAAGATTAGCTCTTGTAAACGGTGCATCTGTTGGAACTATGCTCATAACTACTGAAGCTGTTGTTGCTGATCTACCAGAAGAAACAAAGGAGTCAAATCCAATGGCTGGTGGAATGGGTGACATGGGAGGAATGGGCGGTATGATGTAATCAAACGTGTCCATTCGATGAAAGGAGAGGGTGAAATATCCCTCTCTTTTCTTTATATATACTTAACCTCTTGTGCAATCACTTGCCCAATTGCGTTCTCGGGGTTATTTGTAAAATTGAACTCACTATTACTTTCACTTATGTATATACCATTCTCACCTATAATCTCCTTTGAGATATATACTATCCCCATATCTCTAATATCCAGTGTTTTATTCTTTACTAACCTACTTTCAATTGCAAAAACATATGTGTTCAACTCATATATCCACTTAGGAGCGGTATAGAAGAATGTTGTATTCCCCTGTGAGAAATCCCTAGTCTCTGGTATTGAGGTAAAGAGGGGGATGTCAAAATACCTATACTCACTTGCATTGTTACTATTTTGTAATAATTGTGATGGAGTCGTCTTCAATGCCTCTGAAATACTATCAATACGTGAAAATGGAGAGTTGGCTCCCCGTTCATATCTAGATACCATTTCCCATGTAACCCCAATCCTATCTGCAAGTTCTTGCTGAGTCATTTCCAATTTATGCCTATAATCCCTAATTTTCCTCCCTACCTCTCTATATTTCATATATATGAAATATTAGTAGATGTCGGTTTGATATTATATAGAATAATATGTCGTGTACGCATTTATGAGAAATCAAATACTTAATATCGTATCTAAACTCGAGGAGCTCTTTATGCTTATGCCAAGAGAGAATAGGGGGAGGATTTTAAAGTTGGTGGAACAAATCGATGTACTTTGGGACGCTTTTAAAAAGAAAATATAAAGAACTTCCTTCTAGCATATCTTCTTCTGGTCCTCGTCCCAATAACGCTTCTCCAGTTTGAATCAATCCATTCTTTCGAGGCTTTTAACTCACTCTCAAGTCCTCTCTTTATTAGGTCCCTATCTACAATATTTCCCCTATGCGGATCTTTATATAGTTTAGGAAGGGGAGAGTTAAAACCGTGAGAATAGTGGACTAGCTCATGAGCAATGGTTGTAAGAAGCACAACTTCAGGAACTTTCTCATCTGCAAAGTATCCTGTGAGTACTATATTTGAGGTTGAAGTATCACCTCTACGTGATTTAATAGCGCCAAGTTGTCGATATGACTTCCTTCCAAATTTAATAGTTACGGTATTGGCAATAGGGATGTCTGAGAAATATGTATCCCATATAGTTGAAAGCAGTTGTTCAAGGTAGTGGTTGTTTCTCATTTGATGGTATTATATCTGATATATGAAGCAAGAATATAAAATAAAGTTTGGGGTATTAATCAAAATACTAAAGTTAGTATACGGACTATTTCCACTTTTCACCATAACGAGGGATGTACTATTCCTAATCGTAATAGGTCTTGAAATGTACGCCATTGGGTTAGGGGGACAATTTATAGACGCTACAGCAAAATTCTTAACAGAAATGGAAGCCTTTAATTTAGAAGCTTTCTTTTTCTCAGATTCCTTCTTCTACCTAGCCCTAAGTTTAGCCGTTTGGATGTTAATCTCTTCAATTAATAGTTGGAGAAACTACCTATATGAAGCAATAGATAGAAGGGTTAAATTCCATATGCAAAGTGCTAGGCTAGAAGTTATTGCGAGATCCAACCTCGAAGACGTGGAGAAAAAAGATTTCAGAGACATGCTGGAATTCATACCAAACTTCTCATATGAGAATCTTCTTGCCGCATATTCTGGTTTCTCAGATGCAATTAAATGGAGCATTAGGGGTGTAGCTTCAATTGTACTGCTATTTACGGTACTAGGATGGAGTTCACTATTGTTAATCCTCATTGCTCTTCCTACAGAACTAGCTGCTCACTACAATCGGAGGAAAAGGCATAAATATAACAGTACTGAGGTTGAGAGGCTTAAGAAAGTTAGCTACCTTGAAACTATTATCACCCGACTTCCATATTTTCCAGAACTTAGGGTTGATAATGCTGTGAAATATTTGAAAACTGAATATGAAAAAGAAGGAGGGAAATATATGTTTGGATTGATTGAACTTAACAAACATTTCTATATTGATACTACTCTTTTTGCGCAATTAGGACGGCTTCTCTTAACTGTATACGTAGTATTTTTGCTAGTGGTCTCTGTCTCGATGAAACTAACAATTGGACACTTTAAAGCTCTCTATGACTATGCTGTAACGGCATATGAAAGTTTCGGAGCATTAATAGGGACTCTTCTTAAAATGTATACCTTTCTCGACTACTCCAAGCCATACTTTGACTATGTCGAGTATAAAGGGTTTGGGGATGTGAAGAGTGGCGATAAAATTATTAAAGGTGGGACTCCTGATCTCTCTCTAAAAGATTTAACATACATGCACAAAGATTCAGGGAAGAAGGCCTTAAATGATATTAACCTTAAGATTCCGGCCGGTGCAAAAATTGCAGTTGTAGGAAGTGATGGATCTGGAAAATCTAGCTTTGTTAGGGTGCTATGTGGGCTATATCAAATACTCGATGGTGACTACTTAATAGGTGATTCATCCATTAGAGATTTGGCTAGAGGTGAGCTCAAACGAAGGATTAGTGTGGTATTCCAAGATTTTGTAAACTATAACCTAAGCCTAAAGGAAAACATTACCCTAACTTCAGAAGGCAAGAGGGTGAATACTAAACTATATGAAAAAATTCTAAAAATCTCTGGTGTTAAAGAGATGATGGATAGAGAAGGATTAAACGATTCTCAGATTCTTGGTAAATACTTCTCCAAGGGACGTGAAATATCACCAGGATATTGGCAAAGGTTAGC
>CAZUOO010000004.1:17468-47174 GCA_964621555.1 uncultured Candidatus Saccharibacteria bacterium
GTAAAAAAACTTAATACTATTAAATAATGAGTCTGATACTCTGGTTCGTTGTAATCATTGGATATTTTCTTGCAATACTTTCCCTGACCTACGTATACGTAATTGCATTCTCCCTTTTTAACGAAACTCCCTTCGTACCTTTGGAAAGAAAGGCAATTCTATATTCAATTAAACTGCTCCAACTCAAACCAGATGAGTCGTTCATAGACATCGGGTCAGGGGATGGGAGAGTTGTTAGGATTGTGGGGAAACGATATCCAAAGCTTAGAGCCCTTGTTGGACTTGAATACAGCTACCCATTACACATAATCTCACGCCTCTTTGCTTCTTTCTCGAATTCAGAATCTAAATACTTGTATCTGGACGCATTTAGATATAGGTATAGTGGGTATAATAAGATATTCGTATATTTAACTCCTGACATGCTAAATAATCTCCTACCTAAAATTATGCATGAAGTTCGTGTTGGTACCCGTATAGTTTCTGCATATTTCTCACAAACTATAGATATACCAAATGCAAGTATTGAGGTGAAAAAGTATACTATTAATGGTAAAATCAAAGACTTCTATATAATTACAAAGTTAGATGACGATACTAGACGGAAAGAAACTGTCGGAAAAAATACTAATAGAGTTGAAAGAGAAAGTGAAAAGTAGCGGTGTTAAACCTCGCTTAGACATTATTCAAGTAGGTGAAGACTATGCAACCTCCCTTTATGTAGGAATTAAAAAAGGAGTTGGAGCAGATCTAGGCGTTGAAGTCGTCGTACATAAACTAGATTTTGCTATAGAAACAAAGGACTTGATAGGTAAAATCAACGAAATAGAAAGTGAAACTAATGGGATTCTAGTACAGCTCCCTCTTCCAGATAGAATTGATACTAACAAGGTTCTTGATAGCGTTCCTGTACATCTAGACGTGGATGGATTAAATAGTGAAAACCTTCAGAAATTAAAGGATGGAGATGAGACCGCTATCCCATCTGCAACTGCTTTAGGTATATTCACACTTCTCAAAGAGTATGAAATCGCTATTGTTGGGAAAACAGTTTGTATGATTGGTAATAGTATTGAAGTTGGGCAACCCCTCACCGCTATCCTAAACAACCAAGGTGCACTTGTTACAGTATGTAACCAACAGACAAAGGATATCAAAGAGATTTCCAAAGCCTCAGATATTTTGATTACAGCAACCGGTAATCCCGAGATGATAACAAGGGAGTGGCTAAACAAGGACGCTGTTGTAGTTGATGTTGGTATTAGTAGGAAAGAGGGTAGGATAGTTGGGGATGTAAACTATGAAGATGTTAAGGATATTGTATCGTATATAACCCCTGTTCCAGGAGGTGTAGGTCCAATGACAGTGGTATGTCTTTTTAAGAACCTTTTAAGGAATATATAAAGAGATACTCTACTTGCTTAATCCACTTTCCTAATTAGTTTGAGCTTGATGTATAATATGTATATGGAAAATCAACAAATACGTCAACAATTTCCCATTCTCTCTAACAACCTTATATATCTTGATTCTGCATCAACATCTCAAAAGCCTCAAGAGGTTATAGATTCCGTCATCACCCACTACCAAACCTCCAATGCTAACGTACATCGTGGACTATATGGTATTGCGCATGAGGCGGATAAGAAATGGGTAAAGGCTCATCAAACCATATCGAATTACATAAATGCAAAATCATACAAAGAAGTCTTCTTTGTGAAAAACTGTACAGAAGGTTTAAACTGGATTGCTAATGCCATTACCTTTAAACAGGGAGATGTCGTAGTTATATCCGAAATGGAACATCATAGTAATCTGCTACCTTGGTTAAAAATATCAAAGGAAAGGGGGATAATAGTAGAAACTCTCCGAACTACGAATATTGGAACTATAGACACTTCCCATCTTCAGGAACTAATCGATAAATATGGAAGTAAGATAAAGGCTCTATCAATAATCCATCAATCCAATGTACTTGGAACAATAAATCCTGTTAAGGAATTGGTGGCCCTTGCCAGAAATATAGGAGCCCTAACTATAATTGATGCGGCTCAAAGTATTGCACATATGAAAATTGATGTTGCTGAGATTGGATGTGATGTACTAATATTCTCCTCACATAAAGTATACGGGCCAAGTGGTGTGGGAGTTGTATATTGCAAAGAAGAACTCCTGAACAACTTCGAACCTTGGATAATGGGAGGAGAAATGGTTAAGAACGTTCAAAAAGATAATATTGTATATAATGACCTTCCATGGAAGTTTGAAGCTGGTACCCCTGCTATAGAGGCTGGAGTGGGGTTTGGTGTGGCCATTGAATGGTTTGATAAAACTATTACTGAGCTTGGTGGGTGGGATAAATATAGAGAACATGAAATGGAGCTAACCAAATATCTGATAAATGAACTTACCAAAATACCTGGTATAGAGTTTGTAGGTGGGCGTGACGCACAAAGGCTTGGAATTGTAGCTTTCAATATTGCAGGAATACATCCTCACGATATATCTTCCATGCTTGGTGAGAAGGGGATATGTGTGAGAGCTGGGTATCACTGCGCTCAACCCCTACATGATAAATATGGCCTAAAAGGTAGTGTTAGGGTTTCACTGGGAATATATAATACCGTGGATGATATCACCGCACTTCTTAATCAATTAACAGAAATTGTAAAAGTATTTAATTAGTATGGACAAAATATACTCCGAACAGCTAATAGAACACTATAAAAATCCAAGGAGGTTTGGGATTATGGAAGATCCTAATTTAGTTGGTCATGCAGTGAACTCACTGTGTGGAGATGAATTAACTGTGTATGTGAAAAATCAAAATGGAATTATCGTTGATGCATTGTTTAGCGGTAGTGGGTGTGCAATCTGTATTGGAACAATGTCTATGGTTATTGATGAGATTATAAATAAAAAAGTATTCGATGTTGTTCGGCTACCAGATGCTTTTGCTTTAGATAAAATTGGAATGAGCAATGATAGCTCTAGGATAAAGTGCGCAATCCTTTCTATAGAGGCTATCAAAAATCTCAAGTAATTAAGACTTCTCACTTTAGCGTAAATATTATACAATCAACCCTATGATTATTTTCTTAGATATCGAGACACAAAACGATTGGACAAGTGGAGCTTCCTTCTCTATAAAAGATCTAAAGATTTCATACACTGGAGTAATAGATGAGGATGGAAAGGAAATGGATTTTTGGGAGAATGATACCCCTAAGATGAAACCCCTTCTTGAAAAGGCTTCTCTCATAGTTGGATATAACATATTTAGCTTTGATATGCCTGTGATTGCAAACTATCTTGGGGGTGATGTTATGAATTTACCTCAGCTTGATTTAATGGTCGCTGTGAATAGAGCTGTGGGTTTTAGACCTAAGCTTGATGATCTGACAACGGCTACCTTTGGAGAAGGGAAGATTGGAAGCGGTGCAGACGCAGTTAAATACTACGCCTCAGGTGATTTTGATAGTCTTAAGAAGTACTGTATGGAGGATGTTCGGCTCACCAAAAAACTATATGAATTTGGTAGGGATAGGGGATATGTAAAATATTATGATAGAGCAGGGTTTGTTAGAATTGCCAACGTAAATTGGAAAGATGGTGAAAAACTTCCTCCAGAGGATACAGGTATGTTAAGTATGTTCTAAATATTGTAAATTGGTATAGCGTAATTTTATACTGCAACGATATTGAAGGTTAGTAATCATGATCTAAGGAAGCTTTTGGGAAATGGATGGCAATCCTGGAGCTATAAATCATTTCTAGGAGATCTGTTAAAATTTCCTCCACTGAACTATCCTCCTGGGCCTAACGATGATTTCTCTCATTTAGATCTCTCATACGATGATAAGCTCAAGCCTCCAATTCGTGGTTGGTGTTCGTGGTATGCGTATGGAAATAAGATAAATCAAGAGAATATCCTGAAACAGGCTAATCATATTGTTGATAATAATGATTTCAATCTTGAAGTTGTACTAATAGATGGGGGCTGGTGTAGGAATGGAGATTGGAATTATGCGAATCTTCGAAAGTTTCCTCAAGGAATGGGTGGTATCTCTAGTGAAATCAGAAAACTGGGACTAACTCCTGGTATATGGATTTCTCCCTTTCAGGCCGCCCCTGGAGCAAAGGTGGTGAAAGAGCATCCTGATTGGTTTGTTAAAGAGAAAGGCACTTATATTGATAGTCTTAAATTAACACCATTTGATAGGTACTTCGCGTATCGACACTATCTTCTAGATGTTACAAAAGAAGAGGTCCAAAAGTATATATTCAGCGTTTTCGATATGATACTTGGAGAGTGGAAGTATGGGGTAATCAAACTGGATTTCCTATACGCTATATATTTCAATCCTACGCTCTCAGTTAAGGATGCCGACATGTATCTTCGGATGTTTCTGAAGTATATCAAGGATAACTACCCTGATGCCTATACTATTGCTTGTGGTTGTCCTTTGATTCCAGCTATTGGGCTTGTAGATTCTATGCGCGTTGGGCCTGACTCTCTCCTGAGTCCATTTCTTCATTTCTCATCTAAATCAAGATTTTTAGATTCATTTATACATAGAAAGGTAATTAAAACTGTAGAGAGTAGGTTATGGACTAGGAAGTTTTGGAATATCGATCCTGATTCATTTGTTTGTAGAAGATCGATTGGGCATACTGGTAAAATGATCCGAGACTCTATAGAACTTGTTCGTAAATCTAGGGGTAATACACTCCTTGGGGACGATTTAACGCGTCTTCCACAATCCCGTGTAAATAGGTATATTAGACCTCTTTTCCAATAATACTTCTCTTGGGTTGAGTATCTAACCATTATCCATTAAGATGTAAGTATAACTAATACAGAAATATATGGACGAACCACAAAATACACAACCAATGAATGCAAATACTGTATCTTCTCTATCAGAGAATACCTTAAACAATGTAAATCCATTGGCATCTACCCCTGTAAATCTTGTGGATGAAACTATTCAAGAGATTGATGATTTAGAAAAGAAAGTTAAGTCGGTTGCAATGCCTGTAGATCTTCAGGAAAGAGCACTCCGTAGTATTGATAGACTCAGGAGGATGGCAAAGAGAGGTAGCTATTCTACAGAGTTTGAAACCGTGGATAAATTTGTAGGTTGGATTACAGGTATTCCATGGGGAAAGACAACAACTGATAATTTGGACGTGAATAACGCTAAGCAGTTAATGGATAGTACCCACTACGGTATGGATACTGTTAAGGACCTAATTCTAGACTATCTTGCGGTGATGCAACTAAGTTTGGCTCAGCGGAGCAAGGAAGCACAGTCACAAGCCACGCAAGATGGTAATATGGCTGTACTTAGAGGTTCTTCTGCTAACGCTCCCGTTATGTTGTTTGTGGGTTTGCAGGGTGTTGGTAAAACGTCTATTGCAAAGTCAATTGCTTCAGCCATGGGAAGGAAATTTGTGAGAGTGTCTTTGGGTGCAATAGGTAGTGTGACTACATTGAGAGGTCAGTCTAAAGCATTCCTAGATGCAGAACCTGGTCAGATTATTAAGGCACTTAATAGGGCAGGGACCATGAACCCAGTCGTACTGTTAGACGAGATTGATAAGGCTAGTGGTAACTCAAGTTTACTTAGTGACGTGATGGCCGCTTTGCTAGAGATTCTTGACCCTGAACAGAATAGTCATTTCCTAGACCACTACCTTGACTATCCTGTAGATCTTTCACAGGTCTTCTTCATTTGTACCGCGAATAATCTTGGGTCTCTTTCTGCCGCTTTGCTGGATAGAATGGAGGTTATACGATTCACTAGCTACTCGGATGAGGAAAAGATCGTAATTGCGAAGAACTACTCGCTTCCTAAGGTTATAAAGAATACTGGTATGCAGTCCGAGAATATTATTATTGATGAAGAGGTGTGGCCAATGCTAGTTAGGCCTGTGGGTTTTGATGCAGGTCTAAGACAGTTGGAGAGAAACCTTGCTACTCTTGTTCGAAGGGTTGCTAGGATGGTTATAGGTGGTACTCCAGTCCCAATTCGTATAACTACTGAGAACCTTAGGCAGTTTGTACTACCCGATCAAGGACCGTTGAGTTAGTGTCGGGAATACTAGTTATACCCTTTTGCTTGAAGACTAAATGCCTTGTGATATTTACCTTTCAATTTCATAAGCTCCTCATGTGAACCATATTCCTTCACCTCACCTTTGTTGAATACATATATCTTCTGTGCATTTCTAACGGTAGAGAATCTATGGGAGATTATTATAACTGTCTTTTGAGTCATGAATTGATATATCCTTTTAAAGATTTTATGTTCAGCAACTGCGTCAATTGAAGCGGTTGGTTCATCTAGTATTAGTATTGGGGCATTTCTATAGAACATACGAGCAAGGGCAACCTTCTGCTCTTGGCCTGTTGAAAGGCTAACTCCATCTTTAAACTGTTTGGACATCTTATGCTCGGTCTTTTTTTCGAGGTCCCCTATGAACTTATGTGCGTCTGCTAACTTAAGGGCTTTCTCTAAATTAATCTCACCTTTGTTCGTCTCCCTTCCGATCGTCACGTTTTCTTTAATAGTTAGAAAATGATAGATGTTATACTCTTGGAAAAGTACTCCTATTGCTTTGTGATACTCGCTTAAATTGTACTCTTGTATTGGAATACCGTTGATTAGTATCTCCCCACTTGTAGCGTCGTAGAAACGGAGAAGGAGTTTAATAAATGTGGTCTTTCCTGCTCCGTTCTCTCCCACAATTGCAACCTCTTCACCAGGTTTTATTGTGAGCGACACATTCTTAAGTGAATACTTCTTAGTATCGGGATACTTAAAGGAAACATTCTTAAATTCAATTACAGGTGGTTTTCTTAAATCAAGCTTCTTTTTACCTCCGATAATTGTATTCTTTCTTTCCATTATTGACCTTACATGTTCAACACCAATAGATGCATCAAATATATCTACAACAAGTCCTAATACAGTGTCCAACCTATTAGTATATTCTGATGACCTACCTGTATAGAAACTTAGGTCACCAATACTGAAGTCACCATTAAGTAGTCTAGCTAAGAGGTAGAGAGGGGTGAAGAGGTTTTGAGCAAAGTATAGGATGTTTGTCATTAGCTCTTTTTTCAGCCACTTAAGTCTAATAGCTACTTCTCCGTTATATACCTTGTCTCCGAGTTTCTCAACCATTCCAGTTAACACGTTATCTGCTTTAGATACCCTATTTTCTTGAGCATTATTTTCATGTGTAATGTTTCCGAATATCCACCATCGTGTTCTAAATTGCTCGGTGTTGTCATCATAGAATTTCCACCAAGCAATTATGAATTGTACGAAGAAGACACTTCCCGGAAGGGTTATGATTGTGAGGAACATGAAGAGCATTGGAGATAGCTGGAATATTATTGCGGCTGTCACCCCCATTCCAATTAACTCTGTTACTATGGTGAAGCTGGTTAATACAAAATCCCTAACTTTCCAAAGGTTATCTTTCGCCTTCTGAATAGAGTTTGAAATCTTTTTATCTTCAAAGCTTTGAATATCTAGAGATGCAATTTTTGCATATAGTCTATCTGTATATCTATTTAGGTGGAGGGTTTTGAATTTCTGATCTAAATAGTTTCTGTATGACCTAATTGTAGATTGGATTATTACAATTGTTGTCATTGTGAGTATTAATACAACGATTTCTGAGCTCCAATTCAATTGTGCAAACGTAGTTCCTTTACTTACAAGGCTGATTGTTTCGTCAACCATTTTGGCGGCTATATATGCCAATAGGGTTGGAAGTAACGCTACTGCAAGTAGGGTGGTGAGTATTAAAGATATGTCTATTGGAGCAAGTTTAAACATCTCTTTGTATGTCCAAGAGGCGTTAGAGAAGAACTTTTTTATATTTTCTTTTGAATATTTATTGTTTGACATTGTAGAAAGTGTATAAATACGCGATCACGATTATACTCCTACAATGTGTATATGAACAAGAGATGCTGTTACTCTCCTCTAAATGGGTTCTTGATTTTCAGTATCTCTATCTCAGTGAGAGGCCTGGAGGGGAGGGTGGTGGCTCTGACCTCCTTTGTTTTTTTAATGTATACCGGGCTTTTGCTATATATTTTATCCTCTGCTTTCTTTAGAGCTTCCAGGTCATCCTGCACCTGTGTGGATGATATAACTGAAGGGTTAACTTTTTGAGATACAAGATAATCGGATGACATTGAGTCATTTAAAGTTTGCGGTGTATTAATATTGTTGCTACTTACTTGGTTGCTCTGATCCATTAGTTTGGTTATTCATAACTAAACCTTGAGGCGTTATGTGAGCTTTGTTTTCCTGTAGTTTACGTCTCTCTTCTACTATTTGTTCGGTTAATGTAGTTGGTTGGGTCTCTTTATTTTTTTGATTCTCTTGTTCCAACATTTTTAAATACTCTTCCCTCTCTTTGATTATAGATTCAATGTTACTTTTCTTCTGAGATATTGCTCCACGAATGATATTCCTTTCGTTTGTATCAACACCACTCTTAATAGGGCGCTGCATTGCAGGTGGTTCAAACAGTTCTGATAGCTCTTCTAGTGTACCTTCGCCTAGCTTTCTTCCCTCCGCTTCTCTCTTTTCAATCTCCTTAGGATCTGATGATATTATTTCATTTTCGGCTTTGCTGGAAACTACTTGAATTGCCACGTGGTTTGAACCTGCGAAGAAAAGTCCCTGCCCTTTATCGCAGTTTAAAAGGAAGTTTTTCTCTCCCTCCGAGAGGTTAAAGACTTCTTGTAGTCGGGCGATAGAGGAGTGGCTTTGTTTCATCAGCATCTGTATTGAAGAGTTTGAGATAATTGCTCTACCCATGTCATTTTTAAGGAAGTCGTCTACATCCTGAGTGATGGTTGTTAATCCTAGGTAGTATTTTCTAGCACGTTTCGCTATCGAATACATGAATTTTGCTGAGTCTGCATTCTGCATCATGTACCAAGCTTCATCCACTATCATAATCCTTCTCTTTCTATCCTTCCTCACTCTCGTCCATATATAATCAAGCATTAGGTACATTGCCATAGGCCTTAGTTCTTCTTGAAGATCACGTACGCTGAACACTGTAAATGGGTTATCTAGCTCTACAGTACTCTCTTCGTTGAATATACCTGCACCACTACCGATTAGGTATCTTTCCAACCGTCTTGCCATATTATGTGCTTCGGTTTCAGACATACCTTTCAGTACCTTATATAGATCTTCTAGGAGTGGGGGTTTATTATTTCTCTGTGTTGCAGGGTCTAGAGTGATACCTTTCTCTCTATATGTGAGCAAAAGGGCGCGGTCTAGTATAGACATTTCGATATTGTTAAGGTTTTCAAAGAGAATCCTAAAGAATCCTTGTAGTGCAAGGAGTTTCATTCTTAATTCATCGTCGTTAGGGTCTCCCAACCCCGAAAGCTCAAATGGGTTCATCTTCTGACCTTTGTCTTGTGAGAAAGAGATGTATGACCCTCCCACTGCATCGCAAAGGTCTTTATATTCTTTTTCAGGGTCTACAATAATTATTTGGGTTCCAAGCATGAGGCTTCTGATAGCTTCTAACTTCACGAAGTAGCTTTTTCCTGCTCCTGATCTCGCAAATACCACTGAGTTTGCGTTTTCCATGTCAAACCGGTCGAAGATCACCAAGCTTCTGTTGTGTTGGTTAATTCCATACATTACTCCATGGTCCATTGTTAATTCTGATGTTACGAATGGGAATGTTGTAGCTAGAGATGTGGTATCCATGTTTCGGGTTACATAGATCTTGTCTAGTCCAAGTGGTTGAGTACTTACAATGCCTTGTTCTTGTTGTAGCATGGCGGGTTTGGCTACTACGTTAATGGCAGCTAATGTAGATACGGCGTTTCGGGTTATCTTTTCCAACTCTTTTAGGTCTTTAGATGAGATGGTTATGTACATTCCAAAGTGGAAGAATTTTTCAGTACCTTCGGCTATTGAATCCTGCATCTGTTGTGCGTCGCTTAGTGCTACCTTGATCGATGGATCCATGGCTTTTCTTCCTTCCATCTGTGAGTATAGCGTGGCTTCCAATTCTCCAATCTTCTTCTTGAGCTTATCTAGGATTACCTTCGTATCTACTGGATAGTAGAAGGTGCTGATACGTAGTGAGTGCTCGAAGTTGATAATAGGGGAGAGCCAGTTTGGACCTACAAATCTAGGGTATCCACTTACAAATAGGGTTCTGTAGTAGTGGTCTCCAATCTGTACGTGATTAAAGTCTACTTCCAAATCTAGTGGAGCAATTACGTCTTGTATGGTGAGACCTTCAAATTGATCGGAGCTTTGATATGAATCTTTATTCGTATCCTGTCTGTCTACATCGTTCTCTGGGTTCTCACTTTCTTCACTGTCTTTAGGCTTCTTTTTAACAAAGTTGTCTAAGAAATTCGTTACTAATTTTGCAGGGTCAAACCCTTTCTTTTTAACTACCGTTGGTTGAGCTTTTTCGACCTTTGAATTCTCATCCTTCTTTAATCGGTCTCTTTGGATTTCGTCATATACTTCTGCTACCTTTTCAACAGGTGCTTTAACTGCATTTACTTGCTCGTCCAACCTCTTGGATGTGGAGGAGAGGAAAGTTTTCTCAAATTTATTATCTTTGTTATTTGGGCTCATTATTCTGATTCTGGATTATATATACTATACATGATTTCCATGAACTCATTTGAGGTTAACTGGTGTCCCATTAATCCCATTCTTCCTAACTGTTTTAGTATGTGGTCTCGTTTTGGATATAGGAATATTTTCGCCTGCTCGATTAATCTCTCTTTCTGACGTCTGCTCATCTCTAGCTGTTCTTTAGTCTGTTTTTTAGGAAGTATGCTTGGCGTCTGATTTATTCCTGTTGGGTTGTAGGGGATTACTATGTAGAACTTTTTATCCAATACGTCATTTTGTACGATTAAATTTTGTATGAATTGGGTATATATTTCTAGCTGTTTTTTCAAGCCTTCTGTCATAGGTCGTTTTGACTGGCCAACGAGGTAGTCTACGTAGTTGGTAATATCGATTCTATTAGTTCTAATCAGTATTTGTATGTGGAAATTTAGTGAGTTTAGCAGTCCTGCGAATGCATATATCTTATTGTCTTGCTCGTACTCAGAAAGCAGGTCGAAGTTTACAGCGGTAGTTTGTACGGCCAGTGCAACTGTACCTGTTGTAGTTATCGCTAAATCATCTATTACCTCTCTAATCTCAAGGTGATCTTGCGTTGATGCGGTTGTTTTTAATCTTGCCTTGGTATCCATATCTATCCTAGCATTAGTTTAATAATTGGGAATGGTTTGCCGTCTAGTGCCAATTCTATATTACTGTATGTTTTATTTTGACTTTGTACCACAAGTTTATATTGATCGGCGGGAAGTTGTTGTGTTAGGGTTACTGTACCGTTGCCGTCTGTTCGTTGTGCAAAGATTACCGTTCCATTCCTACCTTTCAATGCCACCACTGCGTTATTATTTGGGTTTTGTTCTTTGTCTATAATCTGAAAACCTAGGGTTTGATTTCCACTTCCAGATACTGTTTGGAAACTTCCCAGTGTTTCTCTCGATATCAGTATTGAGTTCGGTTTTATAGGGGGAGGAGTTGGGACTGTTGTAGGTGGGGTCGATACTTGTGTACTCATAGGGGGAGGTGGAGTGGGGGTTGGAGAAGTGGTGTTTGAAACAGGTGTGTATGGAGCATTGTTTGTTATACTTGCCAGCCTCTCCTCTTCTTCCTTATCTAGCTGATTTAGTTTCTCGTTTTCAATAAATTGATTTGTGTTTACAGGACCCGCCCCAACAATCTTTGCACCGCCTCCTTGATTTGGGTTTCTTTGCATGTCCCCTTGTGTTATTTCCATTTTATCTTCAATTCCATCCTTATTTAATAGCTTCTCATTCTTCCATACTCTTTGGGTGGGGTTTGTAATTGCCCAAATGTAGTTTCTAAGGAATACATCTGCCTTTTGATCGTTAATTGGCACTAATCCGAGAAATAGCCCAATTCCTGATGACACTACAAAAATCGGTATAGCTATAACTCCAGGGAGTTGTCCTTTTGTAAAGAAGTATAGGAAGATACCTCCAAACCCTATTCCTAGTGCCATATATACAAATTCCCTTACGGTGAACTTTGTGAATAGTTTGAATTCAATATCAAGTATATTTTGTGGTATTGCGTGTTGTTTCATTCCTCTATTATTACATAAAAATACTTTGAATTCAGCTTACATGTTTATACGTCCTCTGATATTATCTGTACATGGGTAGTATACAGAAAAATATAGATCAATTGAGAGAATTTAGAAAGAGGTTTGGTGCAAATTTATCTAGTTCTCATATTGAAAGTATCTTTGGTGTTAAAGGAGCGGATGGTAATTCCAAGGAAATTCCTAATCGAATATGGCTGTCTAAGATTGAAATAGCTTTGGGGTATGTTAAATATATGTTGGTGTTCGATTGGGTTCGCTTTATAGCTGTGACGGGCTCTGTGGGGGCAGAATCTGCTAAAGACGCGGATGATATAGATTTATTCATTGTAGTTAAGAATAATCGTATGTGGTTATATAGGGGCTTGATGACGATTAATCCTTGGTTGTATAGAAGAACAAGGAGGGAAGGGATTACTAATGTGAAGAATAGGTTTTGTATCAATCTTATTGTTGAGGAAAGGGGGCTAACTTTTGACTCCGACCTTTTCAATTTTCACGAGCTTTATTTTATGAAGCCTATTTATAATGATTCATATAAAGAATGGATTTTACGTAGAAATTTATGGGTGAAGGAGTTTGGTGGGGTGGTTAGAGATACCGATGAGAGCACTGAGAAATCGAAGAGAAGTTTGAATATTGTAATATTTGTTCTCAATTATTTTGCCTATCTATCTCAACTACTATTTATGAGCATTCGCAAACATAATCCTGATATAGAGAGGATTAGGATGAACAATAGGATTGGAAGGATTGAGTTTTTCCCTGTGAACTTTAAAAATCAGGTGTTAAAGCCTAGTTAATCTGTGAGGGTTATAATGCAGGCCTGTTTAAGGATCTCTTTGGGGATTTCATTCTCGCGTATTGCGGTTATAAATGTTTGTTGCTTTTCAAATGTTTCTTTATTGAAGATCTTTTTTATATTTTCATCGTCTAATTCTGAGGGTATATCGTCGAGCAGGAGGTATGGAGCATAATCTTTCATTTTCGTAATTACCTTATGAGTTCTGTAGATTAGCTTTATAATTGCCAGTCGCTTTTCTCCTCTCGATCCGTATCTCTTAACATCTTTTCCATCGATTATATCCCAGTCGTCTCTATGTACCCCCGTTGTACTGTGTCCAATCGCAATATCTCTTTTTCTCTGTTCTATCATTTTCTCCTCGGTTATTTCGAGTATGTCTTTTAATTCTAGAATTTCTTCCAGACTATTAAAATCTATGTTTGATTTATATTTAACCTCAAAGTCTTCCTCTTTTATTTCCTCAATATATTTAAGACGAAGGAAGAGAAGCTTGGCCGAGCTTTGAGCCAAAAGGTGTGTCCAATATGTAAATTGGTTGTCTATATTTGGGATATGGCCTGTTTCATATAGTATTTTGGAGAGTCTTTTTATATACCCATTTCTTTGTCTTAGTATCTTTCTATATTTATCCAATTCTTCTTTATATTCTGTATCAATTGTACAACAGAATTGGTCGATGAAATCTCTCCGTTTAGATGGGGATACGAGAAGGATTTCGATTAACTCTGGGCTGAATAGGGTTGAGGATATTTTGCTGAAGTATTTTTTTGGTGTGGTGTTTTTCTTCTCTATCTGTACATGTCTCTTATTACTATCTTTGAAAATGGAGTATACAACGGTATCTTCGCTTCCATCTTCGATGTCAGCGTCAATTCTAAAGTATTCATTGTCGTATGAGATTATATCTCCGTTTTCAGACCACGGTGAGTATCCATTTGTTAGGTAGTATATACTTTCAAGTATTGTGCTTTTCCCTTTAGTGTTTTTTCCTAGTATTACAACTATATTTTTATCGAAACTGAATTTGGTATTGGAGAATTGTCTGAAGTTTGTTAGCTTTATCGATTTGATCATTGTGGCTAGGTCTTGAGAATTGCCATAAATGCTTCCTGAGGGATGTTTACCTTTCCAATCGATTTTAATCTTTTCTTTCCCTTTTTCTGCTTTTCTAGTAGTTTCATCCTTCTTGTTACGTCACCTCCGTATAGTTTAGCTGTAACATCCTTTCTCACCGCGCTTACATCCTCTCTTGCAATTACTTTAGCTCCAATGGCTGCTTGAAGGGGGAGCTGGAACTGTTGGCGTGGGATTTCTTCCTTCATTATCTTTAGGAGTTTAGCCGCTCTATATCTTGCATTCTCTCTAGTTTCTAGAAAGCTTAATGCCGCAATCTCTTCTTTATTTACAAGTACCGCTACTTTTACAAGATCAACCGGGAAGAAGTCTATGAATTCATATTCCATTGAAGCATATCCGTTGGATATACTTTTTAGTGTATCGAAGTAGTTTGATATTAGGGAAGCTAGAGGGATGTCGTATTGTAGTTTAATATATACTTCATTAAGGGCTCCCGCACCACCTTCATTGAGATATATTGTGTTTACATATTGCCCTCTCCTATTTTGAGATAGCTCCATGATTGGTCCTATATATTTATCAGGTGTTAGTATTTCCAGACGTACCCATGGCTCCCTTATTTCAGCTACCTGAGAAGGGTCTGGTACTTCATCTGGTGTTTGTACAATCAACTCTTCACCATTCGTTTTTGTAATGTGGTATTCAACCGTTGGAGCGGTTAATATCATATCTACAAAGTATTCACGTTCTAATCGCTCTTGTATGATTTCCATATGTAATAGCCCAAGGAATCCACATCTAAATCCTGCTCCTAGCATTGTTGATCGTTGATCTGTGTATACAAGGGAAGCGTCGTTTAGGGATAGTTTACCTAGTGCGACTCTTAGATCGTCATATTCTTCCGATTCTACAGGGAAGAATGAAGCAAAGACGTTTGGTTTAGGCTGTTTATATCCTTCAAGTGGGGCTACAGTTTTTACATTTGATATTGTATCTCCAACTGTAAATTGGCGGATGTCTTTCATTCCGGTTGCAATGTATCCAACCTCTCCAGTGTGTAGATGGTTTGTTTTAAGCAATTCTGGGGAGAATACTCCGATCTCGGTAGGGGAGAAGCTTTCACCTTTCTGTAGTATGAAGAGCTGATGATTTCCTTTGTCTTCAAAATCTAGTCTTCCATCTACTATTCTAACTGCAACTACTACTCCTCTGTGTTCGTCATAGAAGGAGTCGAATATCAATGCTTTTAATGGTGCGTTTGCATCACCGGATGGAGGAGGGGTTCTTTCTACAATCGCATCTAATAGTAGGTCTACATTTTCACCTGTTTTAGCTGATACCTTTATTATATCTTCTTTTGGAAGGTTGAGGAGGGATGTGATGTCTCTTTCTCTTTGTTCTATATTTACAAATGGTATATCTATCTTGTTTATTACAGGGATTATTTTTAATCCCAAGTCGAGGGCTTTCTGCGTATTTGAAATCGTTTGGGCTTGTATTCCCTGTTGTGCGTCAACGAGAAGAAGTACTGCTTCGCATGCTGCGAGTGACCTAGATACTTCGTATGAGAAGTCTACATGTCCAGGTGTATCAATTAGGTTTAACTGATGATCTTTCCAGAACATTCTAGCAGCTTGAAGTTTAATTGTAATTCCTTTCTCCTGCTCTAAATCCAGTCTATCTAGTATTCTTTCTTTTCTTTTCTCTCTGCCAATATTTGCATGTGTTTGTTCTAGTATTCTATCTGCTAATGTTGATTTCCCATGATCTATATGGGCGATGATTGAGAAGTTCCTGATTTTATTTTGATCTACAGTGCTGTGCATAATGTCTTGAAATTATACAGTTTTTTATGGAAATGAGAAAGGTCTTAGAAAAGGGATATTCCTACTTTGAGGTGAATGTGAGTTCAACAGAATTGTTGAACATAGTATCTGAGTCGGATACAAATTTGAGGTATCCAATGTTTTCACTCTTGGATGGTATTTTGATTGTGGTTGTAAATGGTTCACCCTGAGAGGATACAAGTATATATTCTTTGTCATTGATTATGAATGATATCGTTGTTTTAGAAGCCTTACTCAGAAGTGCTGATACTAGTACTTCCTTTTCTTCTGAGTTGTTGTTTACAATTTGAACTATTGGTTTGGAGTATCGACCTTTGTTGTGCTTAATCAATGTGGCTTGATATCTGAAGTTGTCTTGTGATGGGAAATCAAGCAGTTCTTCTTTTACATAGTCGTGTATACCACCAACCATTACAAATCCCATACTCTCACCATCGCTTTCTCCCAGAACATTTCGGTTAGTTCGTGTATCAGCTTTGGAAAGAGGGGAGAGGTTTACAACCGCTAAAGTTGGGAGAAGGAGTATTAACATCATGATTACTATGGCAACTGGATCCATGAATTTCTCTACATTGTTTTTAACCCTTTTGAGTTCTCTTTTTATCATTATTAATAGTATGCTTTGGTATCTTTTGGATATATTCTATCAGTTTCCATTTCAAATGTCCTGATTAGTCCCCATGTGGCTAGGATGGAGAGTGTTCCAGCTAGCACACCAATCCATGTGTATGTATTTGCTGTAATGGCAGAAGAAATTGATACTCCAGATATGATCCAAAGGAACATAATCCATACCGAGATTTTAAGTAGCGTTGTTTTATCGCTCGTTACCCACTTTAAAATGTTAAGCCTTGTTAGCTTGACTATAGTTCGAGGATTCTCACGGGCATTTTGAAGAAATATCCTTCTTGCAAGAATGTATGTAGTTGGGATTGCGACCAGTAGCAAGGTGAAAAGGTTGGAGTATGAGTTTACCAGCAGTACTTGGTCTTGTTCCTGTAGGAAAATTTGTATTGAAAAAATACCAACCTTGCTTGATTCTATGGAGAATTGTAAGTTATACAGGGCAATTAGTATAAATACTGAAAGGAACTTTCCTACTACCATTAGGCTAGCAGGCAGTATAGATAGCTTAAGCGCCCTTTTGAGCAGTTTTGACATCTATGGCAGATTTTTCTTTATTAAGTTTCTTAGATAATCTAGATACTTTTCTTTGTGCGGTTTTTCCCTTCAAAACACCATCCTTAGCTGCTTTGTCTAATGTCTTGTTTAATCTTGGGAGTATTTTTACTGCCTTATCAAATTCTTTAAGTGTGATTAGTTTGTTAAATTCCTTAACAACCCTCTTAATTCTTTCTCTTAATCTTGAATTGAAAACTGTTCTCTTTTTCGTCTTTCTGATGTCTTTAATTGACGCACTTAAATTTGCCATACAAAATGTCTCTATATATTATATGCTGATTATATAAATAAATGTTTGATTTGTAAACGATTATTTTCAATCTATTTGTAAATGTTTGAATTTTCATTTACACTATTACTATATGAGAAGAAATGAAATTATAATTGCATTGATTATATTTAATCTTGCAATGGGTTTCTCTATCTGGTGGGCTGTAGAATCTCGAGATGCTAACCAAAGTGCTTCTACATTAATTTCAAAGAATTCCGATGTAAAAGGGGAGAGTGATTTAGGGTTGTATCCGAAAGTTATCAATATTCCACCTAGCACCACTGCTGTGGGAGAGATATTCTCTTACAGACCTCAGTTATCGGTGAAGGGTGGTACCGCAGACTTGAAGGTAACAATTGAATCTGGTCCTGCATGGTTATTTATTGAAGATGGAAGGATTTATGGTATTCCAAGCTCAAAGGATTTGGGGAATACTAGAATTATACTTAAGATTTGGAATGGTGATATATATACAGAATATATATTCTACTTGAATGTTTATGAAAAAGAATCTATTGATAGTTAGTTTGTTTTTATTTCTTATTGTAACAGGAGTTCTACTTGCATTAAACCGCGAGCGTGTTGTGAGTTTTTTTGATAGGGAGAAGGATTGTGTCCCTTATAATATGTTAGTCACCAAGGATAAAAGTAATGTCATTATCAACTGGGAAACTAAAGACGTTTGTACGGGTATTGTTAAGTTTGGCTCAGATATTGAAGACTTAAAGCATTGGTTATCTTCTTCGGTTGTTGAAGATAAAAATCGAGTACTTATTGATTCTAGCAAGTATAAAGATATCTCATACTTTATAATCATCTCCAATGGTGAAATATATGGACTAGATGGTAAGGCAATTTCGATCAATTAATTACTTTTCTTCCTCTTTTTCTCCAGCGTGTGTAGGGATTTCTCTTCAAAGTATTTCCTAGGCTCTGTTATTTTCAACCCGAAGAGTTTAATTCCTTGGTATACGTCTGATGATACAAGTTTATCAGAGTATTTGTAGCTATATTGTGATTTGTAGAATACTGCTGCGAGCACTATTACCAATAGTCCAAGTATGCCCTTTGCTACATTGCTATCAAAGAGAGCAGTCTGAGGGGCAGTACAAGACTGAGCTACCTGTAATGAGACCGATGCGCGAAGAGTTGTTGAATCCGCAGGTGTATTTTGTGGAGTTACTACAACTTCGTTAAGGTTACTACCGGATAGTGCGGCAGAGTTGGCGGTTGCATTGAAAGTTATTGTTAAAGCTTGTCCTGCTGGTATTGTCCAACCTCCTGTTTTCTCCCATACTATTTCTTGTGTACTACCTACTGTAGTTATTGTTACTAATCCGCTGTCAGGAGTTGCAACTCCGTCTATATCTGTACTCCCGGTTGTATATGTGAATCCAAGTGGGAGTTTATCTTTTATGGAAACTATGTTTTGTGCAGTACTGTCGTTGTTATCAACCTCAACTGTAAATTCAACTGAGTTATTTGGAGATACTCTCTCAACACACTGCTTAGAGGCAGTTTTTGATGTTACAAATGTTGAAGTTACTGGAGTTTCAGGGTCTTCATCGGTTGGATCGGTATCGGGATCCTCATCATCTGGATCTTCATCTGTTGGGTCTGGATCTGGGTCAACATCAGTAGGTGTTCGATCTGGAAGTGTCTCTGATGCCTTACATGCCTCTGATTCAATCTCTACACCATCTACAATGACTACAGATGATATGTCATATTTATTCTGTTCACTGTCTAATACGCTGAAGTTATTTGTCGATGTGAAGTTGTCTGAGTTATATAGAAACTCTTGGTCAAGTATTATTGTGCCATCAATTAGTTTCTCAGAAACATCTTTAGTTGTTAATACAGTATCGTTTCCACCTATTGTGAATTTAACCGCTAGTGATTGAGGTACTTGTGCAAGGCTTACGTCTAGCCATAGGTCCTCAACCTTTGGTTGAGTGTCATTGCTTAGGTTTACATCGATTGCTGTACAAGATGCTACCTTCTCCTGCATTATTGAAACAGTTCTTAAACATGCGGCAGAAGTTACCTCAGTGTTCGTTATTGAGGTTCCAAATGCTTGAATTGTTAGTTTATCAGCGTTTTTGAAGTCTGATACCTGAGTTGATACTGTGTATTTTTTATCTCCACCAATTCCTGTAACTTCAGCGCCAGCTAGGTCGACCTCTATTTTCTCCCCATTTATTGCAAAGCTAAACCCGGAGTATAGGTCGTCCTCAGTATTAGATACAGTTGATGGGGCTGCAAATGTCGCTTTAATTGTAATCGAATCGTCAGGGGAGAGTGCCTCAGGAAGTCTCTCGTTGTCAGCATTAACAACTGCTACATCAATACAACCTGGGATAGCTGGAAAGTCCGTTACGGTACATCCTAATATCGTTGGGGTCGCTTCCGATGACATGATTGGGGCTGCGGTTCTAGGGTCACAGGTAGCAGAGCATTGGCCATCTTCAGTGATTGAACCTGTTTTGAACTCAAACGCGTTTTCAGGTTTTGCTACACTACAGCTACTTAGATTGCTGTCTGCGAGTATGAAGTAGCAACCACAGCCGTTAGTCGCAGATGTATCGGTGGGAGAAATGTCTTGTATTTGATAGAAGTAGTATGCAGTCCCTAAGCTTATTATAGCAAGCAAAACGGTTACTCCCAGGATAACTTTTGTTAATGTCTTTGACCTCTTATTTTGGGGTTCCATTTATTGATATATTCTAGAATATATCTCAGTTTATGCAATCTTAAGCTAGGTGTCAATTAATTCTAGTTAGGAGTATTGTGAGTCCGAGCGTAAGGTCTATTTCCCCCTTTTTACTTGAGAGATCTAGTGAAGTTAATTTCTCAAATAATGATTTTATATCACTCCATCTTGTAGCTCTTGCGCTACTCATAAGCTTTGAAACTACGAAAGGGTGAAGCCCTGTACTTTTTGCTATCGTTGATGACTGTTCTCCTTGTTGCAGCATTAGATTTACCTGAGCGAGTCCTTTCAGATTGTTGGCTAGCATTGCAAGGATTAGGTTTGGATCTACCTGTTGGCTCATTAAATTTTCAAATATTACGAGTGCATTGCTTTGATCCTTTCTGTTTATCGCATCAGTTAGATCCCATGCGTATATTTCGAGGGTGTCTTCTGTCATTTCCTCTATCAACTTTTCTGTAAGCACTTGTTCCCCGCTCAGGTCAATTTTCTCTATGACGTGGAATATTCTTTCAGAGAGATAGTTGCATCGAGATGCTAATTGGGTGAGTGTTCTTTGATCATAGCTTATTTTCTTTTCATCAAGGGCATCTTTTAGCCATGCGTTTGTACTTCTTTTATCACCTTTCTCAAAAAGCTCTACGTTTGATTTAAAGAATTTAAAGTATTTGGTTGTTTTGTTAATTTTCTGATCTTCCCAAAATATATACGTAGATTGGTTGTCACCTAGGTGCTTGAGTATGTATTCTATAATCTCATCCTTCTTTTTATTTCGATATACACGTTTAATTAGAAAGATGTTTTCGGTTTGAAACATGTTATTTGTCCCTAGCATATCAATTATGCTATCAGGAGATGAGCTCTCAGCGTCTATTGTTACAAATTCACTGCTTGATTCTTGAGATATGTTTCTGGCAATTTTCTTGGCACGATCTAGGCTTAGGAATGTTTCTTGTCCATGTACTAGCTGATACATATGCTTATTCTGTTGAGTTTTCAGTATTTACAGTTATCGGTTTACCAAGGAGTATCGTGAGGTCTTCGTTATTTAAGTTTGATTTAATATACTCGGGTTTGATTTTATTATCAGTTTTCAAGTGTGACGCGAACGTAGTTATTGATTGTGTGAATTTACTCTCTTGATTAGAGTATACGGTTACACCTTCCTTGTCCAAAAATAGTGTACCCATGAATAGTATATTGAGGTATGGGTACTTAGTTTGAAGCTCCACTGTTTTGGCCTGTGCTTGTGCAAAACCAATTCCTGTATCGTATACCCTTATTGTGGCATTTTCATTGTACAACTTAGGATTTTGTTGTATTAGTGAAACCATTTTAACAAGCGAAGTGTAGGTGGGGAGAGTACCTTCTACAGACTGCACTGTATACAATTGAGGTGAGAATCCTGGCATTCCACTTCGAATTCCTGTTCCTCCCATTAGTATCTTTCCATTTCCTAAGCTTGGGTCAAGTACAAAGGAGTATATCTTTCCGGCGTTTTCCTTCTGTTTCAGCGCTAGATTTATCCCTGCTTGTATCTCACTTGTATTAAATGTAGAGAGGGTGAGATTCTTTTCCAAGGTATCTAGTATCTCTAATACCTTTTGTGGATTTAGTAGTGTTCCGGAGGTTATAACCTTATCTTTAATGGCAATTAATACTCTTTGTTGTCTTCTCCCTCTTGCAAAGTCACTACCTTCAATTCCTGCTGCATGTCTAGATCTTGCATATTGCAGAGCAACAGTCCCATTCATATTCTGTGGTCCTTCTTGGAAAGAGATAGTTTGAGCCTGACCTGGTAGGGCAGCGCAAAAATAGCTTACCTTTTCTGTCCCATCAAGTGGATAGCAGGTATCAGTGAATGTATTTTCTACATTCACGGTTACCCCTCCCAATGTGTCTATTATTTTCTTAAACCCTTGTAGATCAATCATTGCGTGGTATTGGATTTCCAAGCCTGTGATATTTTTAATGGCTTTTTCAAGCATCTCAAAACCGCTTCCGGCCTTCCTATTTTCCCCACTGGCATACATAGCGTTCATCTTTTGGTAGTATCCCCTTGGTTCTGCGGGTATCTCTGCATATAGGTCACGAGGAATGGAGTACATTACAGTATCTCCAGTTTCGTAGTTGTATGATGCTACTATCATTGTATCTGTATTTTTAAGTTTGCTTTTATCTCCTCTTGAGTCGATCCCGATGAGTAGGGCATTTGTATATTTGCCAGTTGAGTCCTTTTTTAATTCGGGGTCTTTCTTATTACCAGGAAGTAGGTCACCTGGAGTTATTTTAAACCCAATATTATTGGTAAAGCTAAATACTCTGAATGCGTAGTATGCACCAAACATGACGAGGAGTGAGGCTACTACAATTGCTATCCATTTGAGTATAACTTTCTTATTCAAAGGTTTCCTGGGTTTCTTGCCGCTTGTATTCTGTGATGGATGTGTTTGATCAAGTTTGGTTTGATTGTCGTTAAGGAAAGACCTATTCTTAAGGTCTTTTAACATTACTCTATTGTTCTTGTCATTTATGTTCATTGAAATTTCCATATGAAGAATACTACCTTAAATATTTCTGAACGTTAACTAGGTGTTCCTGATATGTTACAGCATAGTATGGGGTGCCATCCTGAGCGTGTATATAGAAGTAGTATTTATTTTCTTTCGGATTCTTTGTGGCGTTGATTGATGACAGACTAGGGTTGGAGATTGGAGTTGGGGGAAGACCCTGTCTAGTATATGTGTTATATGGCTGATCAAACTTCAAATCCTCTGCGGTTATCACTCGCTTCCAGTCTTTGTAATAGTATAGTAGCGTGGCGTCAATCTGAAGCAACCATCCCTCGTTTAGTCTCCTTTTTATAATGTCTGCGATCATAGGTCTATCTTCATTTGTCATACCCTCTCTTTCAACCATACTTGCAACTACAATATCTTCGTAGGTATACACTCCACCTGTTTTCATAATGAAGGTATTTATGAGAGTTCTAATTACGTAGTCTTCTGTGGCTTGTTTTGGTATCAGGTACTTATCAGGGAATAGAAAACCCTCTAGGTTTGTAAGGCCGTCTATTGTTAATCCTAATGTTGCTATATATTCAGGGTTTTCTGTGAGCTCTAGGAATTTTGAAGCTTGGAAAACTGAGTCTGGTTCCTGTTTAAACTCGTCTTCTAGCTGTTGTGCAATTTGATCTTTTCTAGATCCTTCTCTAATAGTTATCCATATGTCAGGATTTTCAGGCTTTTGTAGCAGGTCGAATAGTTCTGTTGCAGTTAGGTTTCTAGGTATTCTAAAGACACCTTTCTTCATTTCTGGAGTCTCATTTAATCTCATGTAGAGCTTTAGGTATGGAATATTTCCATCCTCAATTATTCCAACTTCAGCAAGGTTAATGAGGATTTGATCTCCTGTGCTACCTTCTTCGATTTCGAACCTTACCTTCTCACTGGATTCTCCGAAAGGTTTTGTAGTTACCTTCGCGTATTCTAAATATATGCTACCCGCTGCCACAACGAGGGCAACTGCAAGGATTAGGGATATTAGTTTAAGCAATTTCATGGTTATTTTCTTTTGAATTAAGGAATTCCTGTAGGAAAATACTTGCAGATATGCTGTCTAACATATCTTTACGTTTTTTTACCCTACTACCCGCTGATACTATCATATCCATCGCACTACTTGTAGAGAAACTCTCATCCCATGTTTTATAGGGTAGAGGTATGAAGTGGGTTAGCCAGTCTATAAACTTATTTATCCTGTCTGTGTTCTGTTTGTGGGACTCGTTAAATTCCTGAGGCATTCCTATAAGTAGGGAGGATATTTGATGTTCACCGATTATTTGCTTGAACTCAGATATTAGTGATTCTTCATTGCTGTTTTTGGTTACTCGAATTGGAGCAATAGGGGAGGCAACCTTACCTAGGTTATCGGAGATGGCTAACCCAATTCTTTTGGTCCCAAAGTCTATCGCAAGTATTGGATATTTCATTCTAACTAAGTATAGCCTTAATTCTTTTCACACCTGCAGCTACGTTTTCTTGTTTTATTATTTTGAATTTACCAAGTGTTTTTGTATTCTCGACGTGTGGGCCACCACATATTTCTACAGAGAAAGGATTATCAGGATTCCCAATAGTATATACTTTTACAATATCTCCATATTTTTCATCAAATACCGCATATTTAACAATTTTAAGTGCATCAGTCTTTGGCATTTCTACCCATGATACAGCGAGCTCTTTTTCAATCTGTTCATTTACCATCTCCTCTATCTTTTTAATCTGTTCTTCTGTTAGTTTCTCATCACTTGGGAAGTCTAATCTTAATCTCTCTGTGGTGATATTGCTTCCCTTTTGGTATACGTGTGATCCCACAATGTTGTATAGGGCACTGAGAAGGAGGTGAGTGGCTGTATGATATTTTGTAGACATCTCAGATGTATCTGCCATTCCTCCCTTGAATAGTCCCTTAGATGCGGTTCTAGATTTCTCCTGGTGATCTTCAAAGGCTTTTTCATGTTCCTTCTCTACAATCTCTCTTTCGAATGCAATACCTCTATTTTCAAGCTCCTCAAGAGTCATTTCGATTGGGAATCCATATGTTTCGTATATTTTGAATGTTTCTCCTCCTTTATTCGAGAAGGCTTTTCCGTTTAGCGATTGTATGAGCTTTTCAAGTTCTTTTAATCCATGCTCAAGAGTTAGGTTAAACTTCTTCTCTTCTTCCTCAAGGATGTTGAGTATCTCTTCGTTGCGAGGCTCTAACCCTTCATGTACAGGTTTAAACTGCTCAATTGCAATATCACCCACCTGCCTTGTGAACATGCCTTCAATTCCAATCTTCCTTCCATGTCTAATTGCTCTTCTAATTAGTCTTCTGAGTATGTATTCTCTTTGAGATCTGCCAGGTATAACTCCATCCGCTATTATCCATGTTGCGGCTTTTATATGATCTACAATTATTCTTTCCGATGTAATACTTTGTTGTTTGCCTAGCTCCTGTACTTTTTTGAGAATTGGGAGGTATATATCTGTCTCATAAACAGATGATTTACCTTGGCATATCATTGCTAATCTATCTAGTCCTCCACCAAAATCTACATTGTGTTTTCCTAGAGGGGAGTATTCACCGTCTTTCTTTAAGTATTGCATGAATACATCGTTTCCAATCTCTACGAGTTTTCCATCTACCTCATAGAAGGTTTCTGAGTCTGGTCCACATGGTCCTCCTCCTTCTGGTTCCCACCAGTTGTCTTCCTTAGGTAGTTCCCTAATCCTTTCTCCAACCTTTGCATCTATTCCTCTTTCTTTAAATAGCTTTTTCCATATCTCAATCGATTCTGTATCTTTTGGAGCGTCTTCATTTCCTTCGAATACTGAAGATGATAGTTTGTTTATGTCAAAACCTAGCTCATCTACAAAGAAGGATAGTGTGATTCGAAGTGCCTCTTCCTTAAAATAGTCGTTTATAGACCAGTTTCCCAGCATTTCAAATGTGGTTAGATGAGTTGCATCTCCAACTTCATCTATATCGATAGTTCTTAGTGATCTTTGCGAATTTGCTAGTCTAACTCCACCTGGATGTGGTTCACCCAATAGGTATGGAATTAATGGGAACATTCCTGCATTAACAAATAGTACAGAGGGATTGTTTTCTGGAACTAGGGAAGCGGATGGGATAATGGTGTGGCCATGTTTCTCTAGGTGTTTAAGGAATTTCTCTCTTATTTCAATATATCCAAATGATTTCATAGGTGATTATACCGATTTATGACTGTGTTTGGCTAGTATCAACAGGTGTTTCAGTAATTTCTTCTTCGTTTTGATTTAAATCTTGAGCAAGTTTAAGAATATCTGGACTATTATTTGGTACTAGATCTTCTTCAATGAGTGGTTGTATAGGAGGTTCTTCAATCCCTTGTTGAACAACTATTGGTGCTTTCTCTTCGTAAACTGGTGCCTCTAGAGGTTTTTCATTCTCCTTTTCTATTACCTCTACAGTTGGGGTTACGTTATTTGTAATTTCAATTGGGGTTGGTACTTGAATAGGTTCTTCAACTTTTTCAATTGGTGAAGTTACAGTGTTGGTTACTTCAAATGTTGTAGGGGTTATAGTTGGTTCTTCTATCTTCTCAACGTTTACCTGAGGTGTCCAAAGTGTTGTAGGTTTTTCTTCTGGTTGTACGTATGTAGTTTCTTTACTACTTGAAGATATGAATGTGTTGTTATTTATTGGCTCTGGGGTGCTATCTTTTACATCTAGACTCTCTTCCTCCTGGTACTCTTTGCCACTTGGAGTAATTGGAGTGTATGTCGTGTTGTACACAGTTTCGTATTCGTCTTCCTTAGAACCTCTCCATAGCAGGTATAGTATCCATGGAACTAGTACTGCGAGAAGAAGTAGCAGGAGACCTCCGCCTACGATCATAGCTGTACGCTTAGGAATCTCTAGTCCGAATATATTGTATGTATCTTCGTCCTTTGTACTGTCATCCTCAACAATTTCAAATGTCCAATCCTTCTGTGCCATTCCTCCCTTGGTGTCTTTAAATCTGATGTTTACACTGTGGGTGCCTACCTTATATGCATCTTTTGTAGAATATATTACTGAGTATTCGGATTTCGAAATTTCATTTATTTTTATATCTTTGGTTACATCCTTATCATCAACGTAGAAGACTACGGTTGATTTCTCAATTTCAGACCCGGTACCGGCTACTAGTGTGGCAGATATTGTTGCATTTTTATTCTTTAGCTTACTGTCTTTGCTTGGAGATATATTTATAATTTGTGGGTCAATTAGTATTACTCCATCGTCTGGTTTAGGTGGCTTGTTCTCACCATCTGTTGGAGCTGATTCCCCAACTACTATCTTTGCAGATACTCCCATTCCTGTAGCAGGTGGGTTGAAATTGTCGGTGGCTCTCACAATTGCTTGGTATGTTCCGGGTTGTAATTTTGAAGTGTCTAGGATGTAGTTCCCGACCTTTGGTGAAAGGTTTTGATCTATTACAATCCAGTTATTTGGTGTAGCTGGGTTTTGAGATATAAATAGTTCATACTTGGTAATTTGATTTAGATCACTTCCTTCCCATGATATTTTTACATCGTCTCCCTGTTTAACATTTATCTGGTCATTTGGTTCATAGATTGTTACCTTTGGTACATCGTTTACATCTTGGTCAACATTTATTACCCAGGATTGTGATCTGAGGTGCTGGTTATATCCATCGTGTACAAATATGTTTGCTAGGTAGCTGGCAGGTTTATCTGGTACTCCAGTGAATTTGATTGTGAGCTTACCATTACCACCGTCTTCTATTACTGAGTATTTGAGCCAGTTGGCATCGGGGGTGAAGGAGAATGCATAGTTGATTGTATCTCCCTCTGCATCTTCAACATTCATTAGGTATTCATAGCTTTCCTTAACCTTTAGTACATTCCCTGGTTTGGCTGATGTTGGTAGGGTCTTAAATTCAGGGGCGAGGTTAGTGGACACCACAGTTATCCCTCTGTTCTCTTCAATTACACAAGGTTTGGTGTTTTGATCTGTGGTTATGGTTCCAATGAGGCTGAAATCTCCTGTTGTGGTTGAGGTGAATGTAAATATCTCTGATATCTGTGAAAGGGTGCTGTCTTCATACTCCTTCTCGAATACCGTTTCACCTGCTCTGTCTAAAATTACTACACTTAAGATTTTCTCATCTGGCATGTTTGCGTCAACCTGTACCTGTACCACTTTTCCCTGTTCTATCGATTCAGGGTTTACATAAGGGAATTTAATTGTACATACATTAACGACGACATCGTCGCTTGCTCTATTCCGGGTGTCAAAGCTCTCCATGTTTACCAAAGCATATATTGCTAAGGGAATTGAGAGGAGGATAAATATGAAGGCGAGAAGGGGAAGACGAGATCTGTTTTTTCTAGTAAATATTTTATTCATTACATCCAATATACAATACTCTAGAATGTAATGTAAATGAAAATTGTGGCTATTTTTTCTGCTTTATTTTACAACCTCAATTAACTTGGAATTGATTCTAGTCTCGGCTTCTTTTAGAGCTGTTCCCGGAGCCACATCAGAGGCTATTACGCTGTTTATAGCTGTTCTTAGGGATTCCTCCACATATCCCTGCTCTCCCATCTGCCATGCTCGCATTGTTGGCGCCATTTTCATAATTGGGCTTGCATATGGATTTGTACTCAGCTCATTTACCAGAGATTTTAAAGAATATGGCTCACCGAATGCTCTAATCTGTGAGGCATTTGAAAACATCTCTTTCTGTTGCTCAGGTTGACTTAAGAATTTGATGAATTTCCAAGCTTCTAATTGATTTTGGCTTGTTTTAGGGACTGCCTCTCCCCAGTACATTGCATAGTTTACAGGGTCATTGCCTGGTAGCTGAGGAACTGGTGCCATCCCAAATTCAATATTTGGTGCAGAGTTTATGATATCGAAGGCTCTCCAGCTTGGGGCTATCATCATTGCTAATTTGCCTGAGTAGAAGGTTTCAAGGTCAGATCCTAGATCTTGTGACCATGTTTTATGTTCAAGTACAAAGTTTGTATAGAATTCTAAAGCGGATTGAGCTCTAGGTGATGTTATTGTTACAACTTTTTCATCGGCCGATATTATATCAACAGAGTTTTGCATGAAGAGAAGGTTCAGTATATCAGCAGAGTGAATTATGTTCTTTGCGGATCCTAAAGCTGCGCCTGCCTGATCTATGTTGCCGTTGCTTGCACTGAGGGTTAGTTTCTTAGCATATTCTGTGAAAGCATCCCAATCGGTGGGTGCTTCTGAATATCCAGCTACATTAAACAACTTCTTATTGTAGAAGAGGGTTAGTCCATCAATCTCTAGTGGTATTGCATATATCTGTCCGTCAGGTCCTGTGAAGTCACTTATTGCTGTTGGGTGGAATAGCTGGGAGTATTCCGATGGGGTCATTATACTTGATGGTATAGGCGTTAGGCTTGATTGAAATTTACTTCTCCATGCGTTGTTGATACGTACTATGTCGGGGGCAGGGGTATTGTCTACGGTACTTTGTTGTATTCTGGTATATACATTTGCCTCATACTGCGTAAATGGTTTTTGTACATACTCAATATTTATATTTGGATTTTGTTTCTCGTATTTATCAATGAGAGATTTCATGACGGACTCAGGTTCCCATAGTCCCCAATATATCAATGTCGTTTTAGACCCTGCATTGTCGGTGTCTTTATTCTTATTCCCAGTTAGGGAGAATAGCGCAATACCAATTATTAGTATTAGAATTATTCCTCCACCTATTAGTAATAATCTCCTTTTATCATTCATATCTTTCTGCAACTACAATTAATCTTTTTGATGGTATTCCAAGAGGCCAACACGTCATCATTGTTAAGGTCTCTTTATCTCCTTCACTTTTCAGCACCGAGAAGTCAGTAGCTTCAATTATCTTTTTTCTCCTGACTGTATATTTTAATTCTTTTCCGTCTCTATTTACAAGCACCTGGGATCCGATATCTACATCGTTAAGCTTGGAGAAGATTATTTCAGGCATGTCTCTGTTGTTATTAAAGAA
>CAZUOO010000005.1:0-3117 GCA_964621555.1 uncultured Candidatus Saccharibacteria bacterium
CTCTTTAATATGCTTGCAGGAAGAACATTAATGAGTGGAATTAAGGAGAAGGAGAAGATTGTAGTATCAGGCAAACTCCTAACTACATCAGACGGAAAGAAAATGGGGAAATCAGAAGGAAATATGATAACTCTAATGGACACACCAGAGAATATATACGGTAAGGTCATGGCTTTTCCTGATGAACATATTGTACCAGGCTTCGAACTACTCACCTCTATGGAATTGAAGGATGTAGAAGAAATTAAGAAGGCAATAGAAAGTGGTGACAATCCAATGATATTCAAAAAACAATTGGCATACCAACTCACCAAGGAGTTAAAAGGAGAGGAAGGTGCGCAAATTGGGCAGCAATTCTTCGAAGACGTATTCCAGAATAAAACAAACGACACAGAGTTAGCAAAAGAAGTCTCAGCAATCGGTAACAACATACTTGATATATTAGTACAATCTGGAATTGCACCAAGCAAAGGACAAGCCAGAAGACTATTGGAACAGAATGCTGTAAAGTTTGAAGGAGAAACAATAACTTCAGATATGGAAAGCATAACCAAATCAGGGGTTCTAAAGGTTGGAAAGAAAATAGTTCGTATAGTATAATCAAAACCGTATGAAACAAAACATAAGACCATGCACAATTATAATTTTCAAGCTCCACACAATTATGTAGGGGGTGTGTTACTATATTAAGCTCACACAACCCCCTAAATATAGGGGGTTTTTTAACTATGAAAAGACTAACAGATAAAGGGAAAATAGAAGTAGAAATATTAAGGTATGTACCTGATCAGTACGAAGACTTAGTAACATTAGCTTTCCGATATGGCGAGATCATTCATAATGGTCACAATAGACTATCTGGAGAGCCATTTATAATTCACAACCTAAATACAGCATATAATTGCGCAAAGTTAAAACTAGATACAGACTCAATAATTGCCTCGATACTCCATCAATGTATCGACGATGAGCTATTAAACAATGATGAACTCAATAAAGTACGGGAAGATATCCAGGAAAAGTTTGGCGGAAATGTTCTAGAACTAATTGAGCAGGTAGAGAGCATAAATAAGGCAACAAAGGTTAACAAAGAAATTAACATCCCTGTTTTAACACGATTCCTTCTCGGTAGTTCAAACGATATTAGACCTTTGATTATAAAAATCTGTGATGTATTAGATGATATTAGAACGATAGAGTACCTACCAAGTAATAAATTAAAATCGTTCTGCCATAAAGCACTGGATATATACTCACCAATTGCGGAATATCTTAACCTATCTGAAGTAAAGAAACAGATAGACGAACTTGCATTCAAACACCTAAACCCAGAAATGGACCAGACAATTGAAAATATTCTCTTGGAAAATGGGGTAAACGACAAGTTAAAGGATAACTATATCGAATACCTTCAAATATTAGTCGACATACTCGGATATAAACCCAAGATAATAGGGAGAGTTAAAAGTAAGTACAGTATATTTAACAAGCTATCTAAATACCTAAAGGAAGGAAAAGGCAGTAAACTAGAGACTATTAAAGATGTAATAGCATTCTCCATAATCACTCAAAGTGAAAGCGACTGCTTCGAAATTGTACAAGCAATTAAAAATTTAACACATGAAGTCCCCGAACTATTTGACGACTACATCTCGAACCCGAAGGCAAACGGATATAAAGCCCTGCAACTAACAACTGTGATCCCTGAAATATCTACGCTACCAATTGAAGTACAAGTACTAACCTATGAGATGTACCAATACAACACATATGGGCCAGCTTCACACATAGCGTATAAAGCAAGTAAATCTAGGTTTGCAAACAAGAGTGACTCCATGGACTGGGTTGAAAGTATACACAATTCGATATCAAATCACATAAACTTAAGGGAGAACAGAAGATCAATCACAATAGATGGAAGTATATTTAACAACAGAGTATTTGTTTTCACCCCAAAAGGACTATTAATCGAACTTGAGAAAGGCTCTAGCATAATAGACTTTGCATATAGAGTACACACAAACTTAGGACACAGTATGATAGCTGCTAAGGTAAACGGAAAACCTGCCCCACTAACACACCAACCTCAAACAGGAGATACAATTGAAATAGTATCGGATAAAAAGAAGGACACCCCAAATAACGAGTGGTTAAAACATATCAAATCAGTATCAACGCGACAGAAAATTACAAAAAGATTAAAAGAACGTACATATATTGATAGAAAGTAAGGACTAGAGTACAATCACATATATGAAAGAAAACGTTGGAAAAAGAATTCACAAAGCAATTAGCATATTTATAGCGATAATCCTCATAGGAAGTATCGTATTCCCACTAGTAATAACTATATTAGGAATATAGTATGCCATTAAAACTCAACGATAAAGTAGAGCAAATACCTCTCATAGGAGGTGTTAAAGCTATGCTTCTCCATAAATTAGGAATAGAAACGATCAAAGATCTGATATTTCACATACCATTTAGATATAAAGACACCTCTGAAATCCTCACAATTCAAGGAATAGTAGAGCAGGGGGAGGGAACTATACAAGCCACTCTCATCTCAATCCAAAATATATATACCAGAAGTAGGAAAGTACTCACCAAAGCAATACTCCAAGACAGTACAGGAAGAATTGATGCGGTTTGGTTTAACCAACAGTACCTCTCAAAATCAATGGAGATAGGGCAACAGTACCTTTTTGAAGGCAAGCTCAACCCCAAACAGAGTAAACCCCAACTTGTAAGTCCCACCTACGAAAAATACTACGAGGGTGTTGCCAATCAGAAACACGTCGGAAGAATTACCCCCTTCTATCCTGAAACCGCCAACCTCACCTCTAAATGGCTACGAGCGAGACTCGACCACCTCTTTAAAAACCTAGACGAAAAGCTCCCAGAAACACTTCCCCCAGAAATAGCATCTCAGAACAGCTTAATAACACTAGACAGTGCCATAAATCAGATACACAATCCAAAGAAGGTTGAGGAGATTACAGAGGCTAGAACCAGGTTGGAATTTGATGAGATGCTAAGCCTAGCAATTAGAATAGAACAACAAGCCCAACTACAGAAAAATAAAGACGCGAATAAAATAGATATTAATTTCGAAAC
>CAZUOO010000005.1:3217-24345 GCA_964621555.1 uncultured Candidatus Saccharibacteria bacterium
ATCTCAGAACTCCTTGCCCCATTTGACGTACAGATACAGCTCAGAACGAGCTCAGAGAAAATAGAAAAAACGAATACCCCACAAATAATAATTGGAACTCACGCCTTGCTATACGAGGCCGAACTCCCAGACCAAATTGGAATCGTAGTCGTAGATGAACAACATAGGTTTGGTGTGAACCAGAGGAAGGAACTCCTAGAAAGCGATACCAATGAACTAATTCCCCACTACCTAAGTATGACTGCAACCCCAATACCCCGAACCCTCACAAATATACTTTTTGGGGACATGTCGGTCTCTTTCATACGACAGCTACCAATGAATCGACTACCCGTGAAAACACACTATGTTCCAAATAATAAAGCAGAATCCTGCTATCAATGGATAAAGGATAGAATAATAGAATCCAAAGGAGTAGAACAAGCCTTCATAATCTTCCCACTGGTAGAGCAATCAGACATACTAGAAGCAAAATCCGCAAAAAAAGAGTTTGAGACACTCTCACAAACACACTTTAAAGATATGCCAATCGCCCTGCTACACGGTCAGATGAAAGAAGCTGAGAAAGACACAATACTGAAAGACTTCAAGGATGGAAAATACTCGATACTGGTAGCCACACCTGTCGTGGAAGTAGGGATAGATATACCCAACGCCACAATGATGATTATAGAAAACGCTGAAAGATTTGGACTAGCCCAACTACATCAATTCCGAGGAAGGGTGGGTAGAAATAACATGCAATCATTCTGCTATTTAATTGCGGGTGAAAAAATAGAGGAAGAATCAAACGCAATTGAAAGACTTAAATACTTCAGTGAACACAACTCAGGATTTGATGTAGCAGAGTTTGACCTCCAATCCAGAGGTCCGGGAGAAGTATTTGGACTCAGACAATCAGGAATACCACAATTCAAGGTTGCCTCAATAACGAATATTAAGCTACTACTCAAATGTAGAGAAGCTGCTAAATACATCCTCGAAAAAGGATATAATACAGAATATATAATTAATGGACTCTTTAAATGAAAATACATGTAATATTAGATAACATACGCTCTGCATATAATGTGGGAAGCATATTTAGAACATGCGACGGTGCGGGAAGTTGCGAAATTATAATTTGTGGAATCTCCCCAACCCCTCAACATAATAAAGTAGCAAAAACATCTCTAGGATCGACAGAAAGTGTACCGTGGAAATACTACAAAACTACCGAAGAAGCGGTCAAAACCCTTATGGACGACAATATCCCCATATACTCAATTGAACTAACAGAAAAAGCAAAACCATATACGGAGGTAGAATACCCAAGGGAAATTGCGATAGTACTTGGACATGAAACAGAGGGGGTAAACAGACACATACTAGACATAAGCGACGAACACATAATAGTACCAATGAACGGCAAAAAAGAATCCTTGAATGTTGCAACTGTTGCAGGTATTGTTATATATGAAATAATTAAACAGAGATAACCACCATGATTAAAATAGCAGAGATTACAAATAAAGAGGTTTGGGATGAGGTCGCAAGTAAATCATCCCCGTCAACAATACTACAATCATGGGAGTGGGGTGAATTTCAAATTGCATATGGAAGAAAGATCTGGAGGCTAGGAGTATACGATTCAGACAAACTGGTTGGTGTTGCACTTGCTCAGTTAATCCCAACCAGACTAAGAACACATATCTATGTATCAAATGGACCTGTAATTGAACGAGATAAAATCACCGACTACCTCCCAACCCTTCTAGGATACCTCAAAGCATTAGGTATACAGGAGAAGGTACATTTTGTAAGAATTGATCCAATGTATGAGGACACACAAGATACATTGGAAGAGCTAAGTAAAATGGGACTTAAAGTTTCAAAAACATACACACAATCTGAAAATAAATGGTTGCTAGACGTAACTGAAACAGAGGAGAAACTCCTTTCCCAGATGCGGAAAAGTACCAGATATGAAATACGCAAAGCAGAAAAGGAAGGGGTAAAAATACATAGTTCAGATAGAAAGGAAGACTATGAGAAATTTGAAGAACTCTTTTTAATAACCGCCAAAAGACAGAACTTCATACCACACCCACTCACATACTATAGAAAACAGTTTGAAGTTCTTGCGAATGCAGGACTTTTCAAAGCATATTGGGCAGAGTACAACGGACAGGTACTAGCCACCGCCCTCATCTCTTTCTATGGTGATACAGCGTCATATATCCACGCTTCAAGCCTAAGCAACAAAGAGGTGAACAAATACATGGCACCACCTGCTCTTGTATGGCAAGCAATCAAAGACACTAAAGCACAAGGTATGAAGTATTTCGACTTCTGGGGTATATCACTATCTGAAGACCCAAAACACCCATGGGCAGGATTCACAAGATTTAAAAAAGGATTCGGAGGTTTCCTATACAAAGTAATAAGGTCGCATGACATACCGATATCCCCAAGATACCCAGTTATAGCGCTAATGGATGCCACAAGGGAAACGTGGGGAATATGGTACTACAAAATCCTCAAAATACTGGGTAAATAGCATTAAAGAAACTTTGACATCAAGGCAATGCATCGATAATATGTATGTATGAAATTGCCTAAAAACTCCCCTAGAGTTCAATTCAATAAATCGCTTCAGAATATACTATTCGTAGTATTAGCAATATTCCCAATAATTGTATATGCAATATATACATCTATTAACAGTCCAATACCCAAATTCAATCAAGCACCGGAAAAATCCAACTACCTACACGAAGCAGGAAATGCACTATACAAAGTTAAGCTAGGATCAAAAATCGATAATAGCCCAACCATTCAATATACAGAAATGAATGGGAACAACAGCATATACTTCACATACCTCTCTGAGAAAGAATCAAACAAAATTCAAGCACAAACATCTGGCCGAAAACTACTTTTCAAAAACGTTGATAAACATATCGACCTTGAATACATAACCCTAGAGAATGGCCTTAAGGAGAATATCATTATAAAAAAACCTCAAAAAAAGCAGGTATTCTTTTTTGAAACTGACATTGGGGAAATAGTAACAAAGCGCCACTATAAAGACAGCGGAACGCCAGCCTTCTACGACAAAAACGGCAACTACCTCTTCAACATTCTCCCTGGCTACGCAGTTGATGCAGTAGGGAATAGAACTGAGGAGGTATCAATAGATGTAATTAAGAGTCAGGGTAAACACTATCTACGGGTAATGGTCGATGAAAAATGGCTAAACTCTTCAAATAGGAGATACCCAATTAGAGTTGACCCTACAATAATTCAGGATACAAGCTCAGAGTTTTCAACAGGAGAGTTTAATAGATCTAAAGACACAGGTTCAGGTTCAAACCCAGTGATAGAGACGTACTATCAGGAGTTAGCCACAGATCCAATTACAGTTGGATTGTGGCATCTAAATGAAGCCAGTGGAAACGCAATTGACGCAAGTGGAAATGGAAACACAGGAACTCCCACTGGAACATCCGTTACAACCGGTATACTTGGAAACGCCAGAAGCTTTAATGGAACATCTGATTATATAGCGACGGGAAGCATGACAGGCATAACAACTGGAAACCAGCCTCATACAATTGAAGCTTGGATAAAGCCTAACAATACTCCCTCTACTCGCCAGTGGCCACTAGTCCTTGGTGGATCTACAGGCGGCAATGTTATCTGGCTCTGGAATACAAATGCCACTATGGCTTTAGCAATCTGGGACAATCAGTCATGCTCTGTTACCCCTAAGATCGGGTCATGGAACCACATAGCCCATACATATGACGGAAGCATACTTAAATGCTATTTAAATGGCGAACTTACATCAAGTATCTATACAACGGCAGTCAACTTAACAGCCACGACATTAAAATTAGCTCAAGCACAATTGTCAGAAGCATATTTCAATGGAAGCATAGATGAAGTAAGGGTAAGCAATGCACCGAGAACTGAGGAAGAAATTAAGCTATCTGCATCAGGCAGACCATACTCAACATATACTTCCGATGTAATAGATTTCGGTGATGACATATCTGCATGGACCAACCTCTCATGGAATGAAAATGGTGTATTAACAGGAGATGGAGAAACTCTAGCGGATAGTACCGCACTTGTAGCACAATGGAACCTCAACGAGCCGAACGGTACAGTTGCTGTAAATAATGCTGGATCATGTGGTGCTAGTTGTAACGGAACATTAGAAGGATTCACAGGGACAGCATCACAAGATCAACCCGCATCTCCGGGAACTGGGGGTACGATTACAACATCTGGAGGATATAGGATACACACCTTCACAACCAGTGGAACTTTCACACTACCATCAGGAAAGAATGTCGAATACCTGGTTGTTGGAGGAGGTGGTGGTGGTGGTAATGGAGTGGCACTACGAGGTAGTGGTGGTGGTGGTGGTGCTGGTGGAATGATTACGGGCACAACTAGTCTGGCGGCAGGATCACATTCCATCGTAGTTGGGGCAGGGGGAACCCCTGCAGCAGCTGGTGCAAACTCCTCCATCAATTCAATAGAAGCTATAGGGGGAGGACGCGGTGGACAGTATTCTGCTAACCCAACATCAGGTGGGTCTGGAGGAGGAGCACAGGGAGATGCAGAAAAAGCAACTACAACCGCAGGAGGCGCCGGAACAGCAGGGCAAGGAAACAAAGGACAAGATACACCAGCATTACAAGCTTGGGGAAGTGGTGGTGGTGGTAAGGCGGGAGAAGGATCAGGAGCAACTGGTGGAGCTGGACTAGCATCGACCATAACAGGAGCCTCTGTCACATACTCTAGAGGTGGAAATGCAGGGGGAACGTTCGCAGGTGGATGGACATGTCCTGGCCCTGCCGCATCTGGTGCTGCAAATACCGGAAACGCTGGATATGGTGGAGATGCAAAGATGAACGGATCAAGTGGTTGTGAAGGAGGTAGTGGAGGTTCAGGAATTGTTGTAGTTAGATACCTAGATGAGAGTACTACATCTGGATGGACGGCTCAAAATAGAAGATGGGGAACAGGAGCTGTTTCATTAGACGGTGTAGATGATGTAATTACAATGGGGGATCAAACACCTTTGGATTTCACAGGTTCATTTACACTCTCCGCATGGGTAAAGACGACCTCAACACCTGCATCAGGGACATACTATGCAATTGCAGGAAAGGGATATCTCGCTGGAGGTGTAAATGGATATGGAATGTACCTAAGTGGACCTTTAAACGGAGGGATAGCATGCCAAAGTAGAAATGACGCCACCACATCAACTGTAACCGGTAGGAATATTAGCGACGGCAAGTGGCACTATGTGGTATGTGTAAGAGATCATGATGCCAACTCAATGAAATTGTACCTTGATGGGCAGCTACAAGGGGAGAATATAACAGCTCTCCCACTTGGATATGCAAATGATAGACCATTTGGAATTGGAATGAGGTACACAACAGCGTGGGGATTCCCATTCCAAGGCACTATAGATTCCGTAGCTGCATTTTCAAGACCCCTCTCTGCAAATGAAATACTCTCAAACTATCAATCGGGACAGATTGACATCCAAACAAGAGTTGGAGGTTCTAACACTCCAAATGATGGGAGCTGGGATGATTGGGCTCCAGTATCTGGAGAGACGTCTATAGAAAGTTTTGATACAACTATAACAAAGGATCTCATCAGCTACTGGGATATGGATGAAACCTCTGGTACTAGGTTCGATAGATGGAACACCAATAATCTAACACAAAATGGAACTGGGGGAGTTGGATCCACCAACGGTAGAATTAATAATAGTGCCCAGTTTATTAACACTGAAAGCGATTTTCTAGAAATAAGTGACAACGATTCCCTTTCAACAGATGATATAGACTTCACGATTAGCACATGGATAAATAGAGCGGGAAATACCGGAGTACGTCAATCAATCGTAACGAAATCGGAGGTTGCTGGAAGTAATGCAGAGTACGAGCTAGCATATATCCAATCAACAACAACACTCAGATTCGAGCTATATGATAGTAGTGGATCTACAATATGTACCGTCGATGATGCCACAACCATTAACACTGCCACCTGGTACTTTGTAGTTGCATGGCATGATTCTGTAGCTAATACATGTAATATAAAGGTAAACAACGGAACAACAGTATCAACAAACACAACGGGAGTGCCTTCAAATACAACCTCAAATTTGAGAATTGGTGCAAGATATACTACAGAAGCAAATTTCTTTTTAGGTTCAATAGATGAAGTAGGTTTTTGGAAAAGGAGTCTTTCAGCCACCGAGATAGCCACACTATACGGATCAGGTTCACCAAAAAACAATCTAATCGGCACTGATCTAACAAATCTCTCACAACATGGAGGTATAAGGCCACAACCTGAAACAGTTATAGTACAAGAAAATTCAGGTAGTACAAAATATTCAATGGGAAAGCTAGAACCAGATGGTGCAACGGTTGGACTATGGCATTTAGATGAAACATCTGGAACAGGGGCATATATAAAAGATAGTAGTAGTTTTGCTCACCACGGAACACCTGTTGATGTAACAAACGTAAAGGGTATCTCCGATATGGCTAAATCATTTAATGGGACAACCTCTGCGATTACCACAACACTAGATGCAGATGCAAACAACCTATTCGCGAATACGGGAGTATCTTGGACAGTGGAAGCATGGTACAAACATAACGGATCTCCAGCTGCAAATCATATGATAGTAGGGAGAGGAGGGGGGACAGGAGCATCCGCAACATTCGGGATATTCATAACACCAACAAATGAAGTTAGAGCTGTGATTAGGGGAACTCAGTCAGTAATAGCAAGTTCTGCAGCAGATGGTAGGTGGCACCACGTGGCCGTAACATGGGATGGTACAACAGCGATTGGATACTTCGATGGAGGCGCACCGGTCACACTAACAGCAGGTGCAGCAGCTTTACAGGTATATAATGTAACTATTGGAACACAGGCAAATGCGGTAAACACTTTCTATACAGGAAGTATTGATGAGGTACGCGTAAGCAATATCGCTAGAAGTGCAGATGAAATTTCTGAAGCATTCCGTATGAGTAGAGATCACTATATAAATAGAGATTTCAGCAGTACCAATATATCAAGCAAAGTATCACTTCCAATGTATATAGCAAGTGATAGACCCGGTACATACCTACAAGCCACCATGGGGGAATCAGCATACGTGAATAATCAACCAGATAGCAGTACGGTAGGACAATGGAGAATGGAGGAAAAAGCAGGCACGGGAGCATATCTAAAAGATAGCAGTGGAAATAATAATCAAGCAACCCCAACTGGAACTGTAACTAGCAGTGGTAAAATCGGAAATGCCAGAAGTCTAAGTGGAACTGACTATATAACTAAACCTCTCAATGGTTGGAATCCATCTGCAGCTACGATTGAAATGTGGGTGAAGCCAGACTGGAACGGAAACGATGGACTCGTACATGGACTATGGCAGAACAACAATACAGCCACTACGAACCAGGCAAACTGGGTAAGCATCTTTAAGTGGTCTTCAAATCAACTATATCTAAGAATAATGAGCCCAACCGCAGGGTTCCAAGACTGTATAACAGATGCAACCAAAATCTTTACAAGTGGGAAATGGACCCACATTGCAGCTACATATGATGCGACTGGTAGAAAAATATATGCAAATGGATCAGTAGTATGCTCCAGAGGCGCAATCACCCCTCCAAACGCCTCCCTAGATACCAATGGAAGAATTGGATACGGCCACGCGGCTGCCTTTGGATCAGGATCAATAGACGAAGTTCGCATATCAAGCACCTCGAGAACATCTGACGAGATCCGAGCCGCTTATGAATATGGCCTGGGTCTACGATCCCACCCAATAACAATTGACTTTGCAGCAAATCTGGACAATACCAATTTAATTGCTAATGGCTCCGACTATTCCTTCACTATAGATGCAAGAACATACGGATTAAGCACCAAAGGTGGAAAAATATATACCGGAGAAAAAATAGTTATTAAAGAAAACTACAATGGAATTGAGTACATCGCACAGGGAACTGTAACGAGCGTAAATGAAAGTACTGGAGCGATCACTGTAGTTGGATGGGATGCAGGAAGTACATTTCCAAGCGTAGGATTCGGAGTAAATGCCACTGCATTTAAATGGCAAAGAGAGCACATACCAATACAGGGAAGAGTTTTGGTATCAGAACTGGACGCAGTGACCCAACTAAGCTTAAGAGTAACGGATGGAAAAGAAGCTAGGACCCTCTGGATTGATGACCTCAAATCAGCCGGCTCATACCTTACGAATCCAACGAGTTCAGCTATTCAATCATCAGTAGGAAATAGATACCTACAATACAAGATTATTAATACTAGCAGCGATAGTAACGTATCAAGCTCAATATCACAGCTAACAATTGACTATGTAACAAACTATGCTCCAACAACCCCAACCCTAGACTCACCTAACAACCTTGCGACAGGACAACCTTTCCGCCCAATACTACAAACCACAGCCTCCGATGTTGATCTTGACTACCTAAGGTATAAGATAGAGCTATGCAAAAATGCATCTATGACTATTCAATGCACAACCTTTGATCAAACAAGTACCCAAACAGGATGGAGTGGACAAAATACAGAAACTTCAACCGCATACACTTCAGGAACACAAGCCACATACACACTCCAATATGATCTCGAAGAGGGAAAAACATACTATTGGCGATCATATACAATTGATCCAGCAGGCACCAATTCTTGGTCAGAAACTCAATCAACCCCACGTGCCTTTACGATTAATGCACTCTCAAGGTCAAACATAAGTAACGAATCTCAGAAATTTATATCAAAAAGAGAAAGTACCTACATATCCTCTGTCATAGGTTGGAATAGCATCAGTGGAGCGGCAGAGACAGGCACAACAGCTTCTGCCAATGGATGGATTGCAGGATCAAACTTCACCGTAGGAGAGAAATACTTAATACTTGCATGGGGATCACATCAATCAGATAGTACATCTGCCAAAAGTGGAATCCGAATCAAGCATGGAGCTACACCATTCACAGAGTCACAAACAATTGAAACCACACAACAAACTTCAACCTCATACAAAACTCCATACTTCTGGTTTACAGTTTGGGATGGATTAAATGAAGATATCGAAGCAGAAATATACTGGGATGGGGCTGCAGGTACAGAGGCTCGTGTAGAAGATGTCACGGTACTAGCTATAAATGTAACCGACCTAATAGCCGAAAATGATTTGCAATATAACATTAGTAATACAGGAGGTGCACTAGATACCACTTTCACAAATAAAGCCTCTATAACCTTCACTCCAAATGCATCCAACGATACGTGGTGGATAATGGGTTACACCCAAGCGGATATTGTAGACATAAACAGCGATAGGTTTGAGGCGAGATTGAATATAAATGGTAGCGCAAACTCGCCACTAATCATCTCAGGGAAAGAGGCAAATGATACTCCGCTATACGGAATAGGATTTGCACAACAGCTAGCAAACACATCTCAAACATTATCACTACAAATAAGGGAATCTGCAGCAAATCAAGAATGGGACTCGGCTGGAATATTTGCACTCAACCTCAGTACGTTCGACACATATATGGCAGACTCACAGGTAGGGGAGAAGCCAATCCTCTCAACACCAAGTGATTGGGTAGAACAGAGTGCAATAGACCCTCTAGTACGTAAATCAGGGACATTCATAACAGCCTCAGGAGCAGTTGTAAACGATGGGGGAGCGAGAGTAATTAATAGACTGCAAAGCTCAGATATCAACATAACCGATGACACCGGTGGTTGGAGACAACAATCAGGGGATATCACCCCATTAACACTAGGAGATGTAAATATCGCACTCTCAAATGGGCTTAAAAATATAGACATGGACTCACAAACCACGCTTGCAGGTAATGCCCGATTAACAGATGCGTGGACAGTGGGATTCACACTCGAAAGCGCTTCTCATGGCGCTGGCCTCACCCAACCTACAAATGCAGCAACCAACCATTCAATCCGGCCGCAGTTTAAAATGACCTCGATAGATCCAGATAACGACACGTTAATGTACAAGATAGATCTATGTACAAACTCACTGATGACGGTTGGCTGTCAAACATTCGACCAGCAATCCACTCAAACAGGTTGGTCTGGACAAAATGCCAACTCACTCACCAGATATACATCAGGAACTGAAGCAACATACACACTACAGTCAGACCTAAATCTAAACACTACCTACTACTGGCGAGGATACTCAATAGACCCAAGTGGAACAAATACATTCAGTCACACAGACTCCCCATACTCTTTCACAACAACAAGTGCACCAAATGCACCATCCGCAATTGAGATAGAGGTCGCAACTAATCCTACAAATGTAACTGACACTACCCCTGAAATGAACGCACTTCATACAGACCCAGATGGAGATAGTGCGGTACACACACGTATACAGGTAAGTGCAAACTCAGCATTTTCATCTACGGTTTGGGAAACGGGAAAGATCATTATCGCGTCAACAAACCATAATACCAGAACACCCCTACAAATATATGCAGGAAGTGAACTATTCCTCAACGGTCAAACATACTACGTAAGAATGAAGGTATGGGATAGCAAAGGGGCAGAAAGTGATTGGTCACAAACTGCCACATTCACAATGTATAAACTAGAAGCACCATCTGCCTGCCACCTTATAGATAGCGATCCCTCAGACACATCAATCACAATCAAGTGGACAGACAATAGCAGTATTGAGGATGGGTATCGTATACAAAGGAGTGTAAATGGAGGTTCATTCTCCACTTTAATCAACCTCCCACTCAATTCAACTCAACATATCGATACCATTTCTGCAGGAAATACATACGCATACAGAATCGCATCAAGATATACCAATACAGTTTCAAGCTGGTGTACTACAAGTACAGCGGATGTAAAAAAGGGAAATCTAATTTTCGAGGGTATTACCTTTCGATAGAAATTGACACTGTTATAGCGGAAACGTATTATTAATAGAATGGCTATAAATGAAAAGAAAACTACAATTAAACGAGGTATTATAATAGTTTTCTTAGTATTTCTATTTTTGATGCCCATCTTCTTATACTACTCTAGAACTGCCTCAGAAAATAACCCAATATTTAGAGCACAAAAGGACGGCTCATACATAGTTTCAAATAGAACGTATTCCTCGCATCTCTCACTAACAGAATCAAATCAGCCCTCAGTTAGTTTTCAGTTAACAAAAACTCATCCAAGCATCTCACTCTCACTAAAAACTAAGGACGAATACGAAATAGAATTAAATAAAAAAGAAAATAAGCTTGTATACATAAATAAGGGGACAGATAAAATAAAAATTGAATATTCATCATTAAATAATGGAATAAAAGAAGATATCATTATCCAAGAGCCACCCAATAGCCATTTGATCCCCTTTACCCTTAAAACTAGTAGTATATCTATGCCACAAAAGATTGGTGATTTTATGCAACCAACCTTCTACGATATTGAAGGAAATTACCAATTCCATCTAGAAAGACCCTATGCTATAGATGCAAATGGAAATAGGAGCGACAATTTCTCCTACACAATTAAAAAATCAGATAACGGATACGATGTCGGCTTAAACTTTGATAGTGTATGGCTACGTGATTCAAATACCAAGTATCCCGTGACTATTGACCCAACTATTGTTCATGACACCACGGTAGAATTTGCAGTAGGGGAATTTAACAGGACAACTGATACTGGATCGAGTATTGATCCAAGAATTGAAACATATTACCAAGAGTTAACTGCAGATGAATATACAATTGGCCTATGGCACTTGGACGAAACAAGTGGGAATGCCATAGATTCAGGTGGAAACGGACTCACAGGAACCCCTACTGGTACTACGATTGTACCAGGCAAAATTAACAATGCCAGAAGTTTTAATGGCAGTAGTGATTTAATAAGTATGGGTGATGTTGACGTAATAGACAACGCTAAAACCTTAAGTTCATGTGCCTGGGTCTACCATGACAGTATTACAGCAGACCATGCAATTATCCATAATGGGATAGATTCTACCGACGGTATATACCTATTTCGGGATGATGTAGGTTCTGCTAGCGGACGAACAGATGTCTATACAATCTACATAGCTGATAGCAACAGCACCAATAACATACGAATTGAAAGTACAAGTAACACAGCTCTAGCCAATCAATGGAATCATGTTTGCTTCACTTTTGAAGCTGGCAAGGCTCAAGGATTAAGACTCTATATCAATGGGTCAGAAGATATTAACGGGCCTGTAAGTACGTCCACAGTTAGCGGTATAAATACTGGACCCAACCCACTTAGAATTGGCAACTTCAATGGTACTACAAGTTACTTCGCGGGTGACATTGATGAGATAATTATAAGTCAACGTATATTTACTCCAGAAGAAATCAAATCTGCGTCATCTCGCCGATTATCCTCCGTTTATACAAGTGAAGTTCTGGATGTTGGAGGTGCTAATAGTTTTGTAACCGAGTGGAACGATTTTTCATGGTCTGAATTAGGAGTCGCAACAGGTGATGGAGAAATACCCTATGATTCGACAGGACTTATAGCACAGTGGAACTTCAATGAAACTAGTGGAACCACTGCCGCAAATAATGCGGGCTCATGTGGAGCATCATGTAATGGTACACTCACCAACTTTGCTTCAACTGCCTCTCAAGACCAAGCAGCGGGAACTGGCTGGACATCCAACAATAGACGTTGGGGAGCTGGAGCATTGATGTTTGATGGAATAAATGATTATGTTGCATGCACAGATGCCAACTGCGGGACAACTTCAAGGCTTGATTTTGACGAAGGTCAGGATTTTTCGATAGAGTCTTGGGCGAGATCAGTATCCACGGGAGTACAGCAGATTATTAGTGGGAAAAAAGCTGGTACAGGAGTAGGCGTTGGATATGTCATACATTTTGATTCAGCAGGCAAGATACTTTGTAGAATTTCAGACTCTATAACTCAAGTCACTCTCACCTCTCCATTAGTCTATCAGGATGGGAAATGGCACTACATTGCCTGTACAATTAACAGAGCAAATCAAACCGCTACACTTTATGTAGATGGTGCTATAGTATCTGGCCCCAGTAGTATCTCTGCAGTAGGATCGTTAGATAACACAATTGACTTTAGAATAGGTGACAATGGGAATATTGCAGGACCACTTAGCGGTAGTATCGATTCTGTAAGAGTATACTCCCGATCTCTCTCCTCCTCCGAAATCATTTCCAACTACAATGCGGGTAACATCGAGCTTCAGACAAGAGTTGGTAATTCAACTGCTCCAGACGATGGAACCTGGGATGCATGGAGCCCAACAGCAAACGAAACTCAAATAAATAGCTTCGATGCGGATGAGACAAACTGGGATTGGGATAGTACAGCAACTTACATGCCACATGTTAAAACAAACGAATCCAATATTAAAGTAGAGGGTACGGGTAGTTTAAAACAAGTAGTAGGGCAGATTCAGACAGATGCCAATACAGTTGGACTATGGAGGTTAAACGAGACAAGTGGGAGTGGGGCATATCTAAAAGATAGTAGTGGCAACAGTAATCATGGAACCCCAACAGGAACTACCACGACAACAGGTATTTCTGATAAAGGAAGAAGTTTTAATGGAACCAGTGACTATATAGATATGGGTGATCCTGTAGAAGTGGATTTTGGTACCGGGAACTTTACTCTAGAAGCGTGGGTAAAAAGAGATACTATTGGAGCAACGCAAATGATTATTTCTAAAGACAGTGATACCACTGGTAGACAGTTATTTCTTGCGTTTCTTTCAACAAACATAATACGAATAAGTTACAATACATCAGGTAATCAAGTTTACCTTGACTCTACAACAGCTATCTCTGACTACAATTGGCATCATATTGTTGGGCAACGAGTTGGTAATTCATTTAGTATATATATAGATGGAATTCTCTCAAACAGCGGCACCAGTGGAGGTACTCATGGAACCATGCTATCCACTGCCACAAATCTTAGACTTGGCCAAAGACCCTATACTGGTAATCTAAACTACTTTCACGGTTCAATAGATGAGGTTAGAATCAGCAACATCGCGCGCAGTGCAGAAGAAATCGCTGAGACATACCGCGCAGGTCGAGACCACTATCTCAACAAAACTATCTCCTCAACCGACTTGTCAGGCAAAACTTCTCTCCCCTTCTATGTAGCGGCAGATCGACCAGGTAGCTACCTCCAAGCCAGTCTTGGTGAATCCCCCTACAGCATCGGCCAACCGGATGCCAATACGGTAGGTCTTTGGAGACTAGATGATGACTCGCTAGGTCACGCTACAGGAGGAACAATTACATATTCAGGTGGATATACTATCCATACATTTACAACGAGTGGGACATTTACTCCCAATGGTGTGAAAAGTGCAGACGTCTTAGTAGTGGCTGGCGGTGGAGGTGGTGGATCTTCTATCTCTGGCTATGGTGGGGGTGGGGGTGGAGGGGCTGGTGGATTAAAGTATCAAGCCTCACAATCTATTGGTACAAGCCCTATTACTGTAACAGTAGGTTCTGGTGGTGCAGGTGGCACTATCAATGCTGGTCAAAATGGTACAAACGGGGGCAACTCCATCTTCGATACGATTACTTCTGATGGTGGGGGTGGGGGTGGAAACGGCTACACTCCCAATAACAACTCTGGGGTTGATGGAGGTTCTGGTGGAGGATCAGGATTTAATGGATACGCCACAGCCACGGTAGGATTTGGCATCTCAGGTCAAGGAAACAACGGAGGTCAAAACGGTGCAACTAGTGGAGCTGGCGGTGGGGGAGGAGGGGGTGCAGGTGCAGTAGGTGGCACTCCCACCAATAGTCCTCTTCATAACGGCGGTGTAGGTGGGAATGGTCTAGCATATGATATTTCTGGTACGTCCACATACTACGCTGGGGGGGGAGCTGGATCGGGTGACACTGTGTCTGGGGGACTTGGTGGAGGGGGTGCAGTTGTCTCCTCAATTGGTCAAAATGGTTCTACCAACACTGGTGGTGGTGGAGGTGGTTCATACGCAGCTTCAGGTAAGGGTGGAGATGGAGGGAGTGGTATTGTAATAGTGAGATACCCAACTAGATATACTCAAATACAAGATTCTTCTGGGAACAATTATTCTGGCACACCGTACGGGACAACCCTTACAGAGGGTAAAATAGGGAAAGGTAGAGATTTCAATGGAACAAGTGACTATATCAATGCAGGTACATCAAGTACTTTAGATTTTTCCACTAGTTTCACAATTGATGCGTGGATTTATCGTTCAGCTACTCAAAACAGCTCAGATAGTGCAATAGTCTCAAAAATTGGAAATAGTGGTGCTTCCTACCCTGGCTATATGCTTTATTATAATGGTAACACTGTTGATCTTTATATAAATGGAGGAAACAGAGCCAATAGCACGACCATTATCCCAGCCAATACTTGGACACACGTAACCGGGGTGTGGACTGGCACTCTAGCACAAATTTATATCAATGGGGTCCTTTCAGTCTCCTCATCATACTCAACAGCTCCAACAAGTTCTAGTCATCCATTATATATTGGAAGATACGACTCTGTATTAACAAGAATGTTTACAGGTTCCATCGACGAAGTTAGGATTAGTAACATTGCTAGGTCTGCAAATGAAATCCGAGCATCATACGAATACGGCCTAGGTCTGCGTAGCCACCCTATCACCATCGATTTTGGTGCTAGCTTGGACGCCGGCAACTTGATTGCAAATAGTGGAGATCTCTCCTTCACTGTGGATGCAACCGTCTATGGACTTAGCTCTAAGGGTAGTAAGCTCTTTGCTGGTGACAAAGTCATAGTAAAAGAAAACTATGATGGAGCAGAATATATCGCTCAAGGAACAGTGACTGGAGTAACAACGAGTTCAGGTGCAGTCACAGTTGCAAGCTGGGATTCTGGTAGTACATTCCCTAGTGGGGGGTACACTGCTAGTGCCTCAGTCTTTAAATGGCAAAGAGAGTACTGGAAACATAATGGGAACGTACTGGCGTCTCACATAGATAGTACCACCCAACTCTCTCTACGTCTCACCGATGGAGCCGAGGGTCGTACAATTTATATTGATAACCTTAAAGCTTCTGACGGTTATCTTACTACCCCTGCTGGATCAACAATTACGAGCTCTTTTGGTAAACGATTCTTACAATACCGAGCTATACTAACTAGCTCAGATAGTTACTTATCTCCACAACTCTCACAGATAAATATAGACTATGAAATCAACGCCCCTCCCTTAACTCCCACATTGGACTCTCCAATTGGTGACGCAGCGTATGGAGGCATGCTTGTATACTGTGATGATACAACAGATGTAATAAAATACAGGATATTAGATTCAGCAGGCAATTGGGGAACTGTAGGCGATGCAGCGGATATCGATACTGGAACTAGCAACAAACGATGTGAAAGGACTCAGGTATATTCAAGCCCAAATTCATCAGAGAAAGTATTACTTTCCATTCATAACGATGCAACTACAACATATATATACTCACAAGTTTGGGATGGCTCGAGTTGGGGAAATGTTCAATTCTTAAGCAGTCCACCATTCAACAGCACAGCATCTCGTAAAGCCGATGGTGCCTATTTGACCAACGGTTCATTCATGACAATCTATGCTGACAGTACCACCACACCTGCATTTGCAATTTGGAATGGTAGTTCATGGAGCACGGTGGGGGGAGCAACACAAAGCATTGGCAGTAATGCATATACGATTATAAGTAGAGCTAGACCTGGAACAAATGAAGTAATGACAGTAATACAAGATAGCGGCAATGACGCGGTTTCGCTATACTACGATGGTACTGGAACAGATCCTTCTGATTTTACGTACATTGAACATGCAGGACAAGCACCATCAGGAAATGGATATCATGTTGATTTTGCTTGGAGTCAAAACAATCCACTACGTGGAGCGTTCATCTATACCAATTCGTCAGGTGATACATCACCAGTAATTAATATATTTACCGCAGATGGAATTGGTGGAGGATCTTGGGGAACACCAAACGAAAGTCAAACCCTACCTAACGCTTTAGGAGCTCAGCAAATTGTTGACCGCCCTGGTACAAATGAATTCTTAACCTGTAACGATGATGTCGTATCAAATGTGACTTGCTTTGAGGAAAGTGACAACGACACGACCCCAACCCTCCAAGCTACCACAAATGGAATCCTAGCGACAGGAACCGAAACTGACGATGACACACACAGCTTTGACCTTGCGTATGAACAACAGTCAGGTGCAACTGCAATCGCAGTATACTCAGACGGCACCTCAACTCCAAAACTCAAAAGATATAATCCAGGTACTAACACATGGGAAATAACACCTACCAATATGACTGTACAGACAAATACTATAAAAAGCGTTGATTTAATACCTGACCCTAATTCCAACGATATTATAATAATTACGAGAGATATATCACTTGATGTACACACCACATTCTGGGACGGAACTAACAACCAGCTATATTCAAGCGGGGACCGCTCAAATATTGAGCACTCAACAAACTGTGGAGGTTCTACAGATAGCCACTGTGCTGACTTTGCTTGGGATTTGCATGGATCAGAAGTCGCAATAAACCTGCCTCTAACACCTACTCTTAAAACTACATCGACAGATCCCGATGGTGACTACCTTCGATACAAAATTGAGATATGTGAAGATGAAAGCATGACAATCAATTGTCAAATCTTTGACCAAACTACCTCACAAACAGGATGGAGCGGACAAAACACAGAATCAACAACTGCCTATACTTCTGGAACCCAGGCTACATATACCCTACAAACCAATTTACAAGCAGGCACAACATACCACTGGAAGTCCTATACAATTGATCCAAATGGAGCAAATGTTTGGAGCAATACTCAAGACACACCATCTTTATTTATAACTAGTGATACTCCAACATCTCCAACGTTGAACCTACCATCATACAATTCAACAAATGTTTCATTACTACCTCAACTAAGACTAACAGCAACCGACGGCGATGGTGACTACCTTCGTTATGAAATTAAGATTTGCACAAACGCAGAATTAACTGTGGGCTGCCAAACATTTAATCAGTCTGCTTCACAAACAGGGTGGAGTGGCCAAAACGCAGAGGCATCAACCGCCTACACATCAGGTACACAAGGCATATACACCGTTCAATCAGCACTCTCACACTCAACAACGTACTTCTGGGCAGGCAGAGCAATAGACCCTGAGGGTAGTAATTCGCTATCTTCATTCAGTACTACATATAGCTTCACAACATCCCCAATTAGCACAACGAAATCATGTTACGTAGTGAAAGCACACAACAATAGTTCAATAACTGTATATTGGAATGACTCAGTAGGGGAGAAAGATGGGTATACACTTCATAGAAGTATAAATGGAGGCGCATTCACAGATCTCATAACGGTTGCAGATACAGTTCAAAACTACACAGATAATACCGTTTCTAACGGAAACACTTACCAATATAGAGTGGCTTCAACATTGGAAACTGTACTCGGGAATTGGTGCACAACATCAGTAACTGATTTACAAACCGGCAGCTTTATAATATATTAGCAGTACTATGAGCTTAAAAATTGATTCGTTCAAAAAACTTAGAAAAGAAAAAAGTAAGTGGAAAACTGAAACTTGGGAGGAATATGAGGAGAGAGAGAAAGCATTCCTCAGAGACAGACTCCTAAGCAAGGAGCCTACAATCAAAGGGCAGGTACGTATAACTGCAGGAACTGCTAAAAATGTCCAAATAGACATACCAAGAAGTACACGACCACTAACAGATAGAATGAAGGTAAGGGTATTTGACATACTAAACACCGATATTCAAAAGAAAGAAGTACTAGACCTATACGCAGGATCTGGAAGCTTTGGATTAGAATCCCTCTCACGTGGAGCGAGTAGGGCAACATTTGTAGACGCATCAAAACACGCCGCTAAAACATTACAAGACAATGTAAATGTATCAGGCTTCGCATCCTCTTCAGAGGTAGTAAAAATGAAAGTAGAAGAGTACCTATTCAAATCTAGTATGGAAAAAGCCATAGTCTTCGATATAATATTCTTAGATCCTCCATATAAACTATTCAATAAAAAACGGTTGCTTAACATGCAAGGCATTATAGACAATGCAGCAAGCTTACTCCCAGGTGCAAAAAAGATTAAGGGCCGATTCAAAGGTGCTCTCTTAATTAAACATCCAAGAAGATATCCACTAGAAAAACTGAAACTAACCCATGTACAACTATTCGAGACCTTTGAATTTGGTTTAAACTGTATATCCGTATACATTGTTGGGAAAACACCTAAGAAAGATTAATCTCTACAGCTATTCCATAAGGATAAGCTTCTTCATTGTATATTTCTGGTTTGGTATCCTTAAGGTAATGGATGTGAGTTCTGCAACGCCATTAATGACCGACCTTCTCCACTTAATACTCCCATCTGCCCCAATAGTACCATTCATAGTTTTCTTTGGTATATTTGAAATGGTAATAGGTTTGCTCTTTCTAATACCCAGCCTTACAAGATTTGTAACTTTCCTAGCAATTGTACATTTAATTCCATGTATCCTCCCACTCATGATACTCCCGTCATACACATGGAGTTCATGGGGAGTACTAGATTTAACAGGTCAATATATTATTAAGAACGTATTTATAGTATCTGCATTAATTGGGTTGAATAGTAACAATAATGAGCCAACTAGAAAGTAATATACCCCTACAATCACTTTTACAAATCTCAGAATGTGAAGCTCTTATAAACAATCCGCTGATAGATGCCGTGATAACAGAGCCAACAGAACGTGGAGTTATTATCAGGCTTACACTTAAAGAGGTAGTTTGTATAACCAACGGATCACTTACACCAATAGAAGATATCATCCAACAAGAAATTATAAACCTACTTTATACAGAAGGAGATACTACCACATACCCTGAGTATACACTCTACATTGATGGTGAGCCGAAGGATTACGACATACCTTATAGACTAGATTTCATATGTTAACCAATAACGAACTCTCCCATTGCAAATTAAACGTATTAGCTATAAAATCAGTTATATGTTTAAAACATTTGGTGCTACCAAAGAAAAAACTCTTAAAATTGTATTCCCAACATCCCTGTGATGTTATATTTTCATTTTTCAACCTTTAATTTATATTTAAACCATTAATGGCTAACTCAAATATCAATTTCGACAATATCCCTGAAATAGAGAAGATGAGACACACAGCATCCCACGTACTAGCTCAAGCTGTACTCAAATACTACCCTGATACCAAGTTAGGAATTGGCCCTGCAATTGAAGACGGCTTCTACTACGACTTTGAATTCGCATCCCCAATATCTGATGACGACCTAGAAAAGATAGAGAAGGAGATGAAAAGAATCATAGATGAGAACCTTCCACTAACACAATCATTCATGCCACGAAAAGAAGCTGAGAAATATTTAAAGGGCAAAGAGCAGAAGTTCAAGCTCGAGCTGCTTAAGGATATACCAGATAAAGAGCTAAGTTTCTATACAACTGGAGAGAATCAATTTGTAGACATGTGTAGAGGCCCTCACGTGACATCAACAGGAAAGATTGGAGCAGTTAAACTCATGAGTATTGCAGGAGCATACTGGAGAGGAGATGAAAAAAGACCAATGTTAACAAGGATATATGGACTTGCATTTAACAACAAGAAGGAACTAAATGCCCACATAGAACTGTTAAAAGAAGCTGAGAAACGAGATCACAGAGTATTAGGTAGAGAGTTAGGGCTATACATATTCTCTGACCTAGTTGGGAAAGGACTTCCAATTTGGACACCTAAGGGAGCCACTGTGAGAAGAATATTAGAAAGATTCATTGTAGATGAAGAGATCAAAAGGGGATACCAGCATGTATATACACCTGATATCGCTAAAATAGATCTATACAAAAAGTCTGGCCACTACCCATACTATAAAGACTCAATGTATGCACCAATAAAAATTGATGA
>CAZUOO010000005.1:24445-40064 GCA_964621555.1 uncultured Candidatus Saccharibacteria bacterium
CCTAAGATAGATATACAAATGAAGAACATCCTTGGAAAAGAAGATACTGCCTTCACAGTACAATATGACTTTGTAATGCCAAAGAGGTTCGAGATGAAATACTCTGACGATGATGGAACTGAAAAAGAACCAATCGTAATTCACAGATCTTCAATTGGAGCAATCGAGAGAATAATGGCATTCCTAATAGAGAAGTATGCAGGAGCATTTCCACTCTGGTTAGCCCCAGTACAGGTTAAAATCCTCCCAATTTCAGACGCTCAGATTGACTATGCCAAGAAAATAACTGAAAGATTAATGTCAGAAGATATTAGAGTGGTACTAGACGATAGGAATGAGACATTACAGTATAAGATTAGGGATGGAGAGGTAAATAAGGTCCCATATCTTGCAATAGTAGGAAACAAGGAGATAGAAACAAATACAGTATCTGTAAGGTCACATGGAAGTAAAGAGATCGGTTTAATGAAAGTAGACGAATTCATACAGTCTCTTCAGAAGGAGATTGATGATAAGTCATAATTTAATATAATTTATATAACTAACAACTAATACATGGAATTTAAAAGAGACTTTAAGAGCAGAAATACAGGAAGCAAGGGTGGATATAATAAAGGGTTTCAGGAGAAGAAAAGCTTTGGGCCAAGAAAGAACGAATACATTCGAGTGCCACAAGTAATGGTAATAGAAGAGGATGGTACAAACATTGGAGTAATGAAAACAGAAGACGCAATCAGACTTGCTCAGTCAAAGGAGTTAGACCTTGTTGAGGTAGGCGCTACCGTCTCCCCACCTGTTTGCAAAATCATTGACTATGCCAAATATATGTACGAACAAAACAAAAAACAGAGGAAAAGTAAGAACAAGGCTAAAGAAATGAAAGAATTTAAGTTCAGCCCTGTTATAGACATAGGAGATATAGAATTGAGGGTAAGAAGAGGAAAAGAGTTCATAGATAAAGGACATAACGTAAGGTTCACCATGGTTAGAAAGGGGAGACAAACACACGAACAAGCTATACAAGTTTTCAATGATATATTGACTAATTTCGAAGGCTATAGTACTATTGAGCCCGAGAAAAAGGTAGAAGGAAAAACCATATTTATAACTTACAAAGCAAATGGCAAGACAAAGGACTAAAAAAACAGCAGTAAAAAGGTTTAAAAAGACCAATCCTAAAGGAAATAGGAAGTCTAAAATCATGTACTCAAAAACTGCACAGCACCATTTGATGACAAAAAGATCAAAGAGAGTGAAGAGAAGAAAACCTAATAAAGCTGTTGCAACACCAGGAAACAGTAAAAGAATTAGACAAATAATTAAGCATATATAACAATGAGAGTACCAGTAGGAAAAACAAGAAGAAGAAGACATAAGAAGATCCTCGCAGCTACAAAAGGATATAGAATGACTAAGAACAGACTATATAAGGTTGCTCACGAGGCATACATGCATGCAGGTCAGTATTCATACAACGACAGAAAAAGAAGAATTAGTCAAAGCAGAACACTTTGGATTAAAAGAATTAATGCTGCTGTACAAGCATATGACATGACATACTCAGTATTCATGGACAAACTTAAGAAAGCAAAGATTGCTATCAATAAAAAGATGCTTGCAGATATAGCATATGATGCTCCAGAAGTATTTTCACAGATTGTAAAGTCATTTTAGTTATACAATTACCCGTTGGATGATGTATACTAACTGTAACATCAGATACGGGTATTAAAGCTATATGGAGTTTAAAAACCTTGAGATAAAAAATATATACGAGGAATTCAACAAAGACTCCTCAACGCAACCATTAAACGAACTAACTACGAAGTATAAAAAGGGTGGAAACGTATACAAACTCATATACTCAAAGATAAAGGAAGTTGCCCCAGAGGATAAAAAAGCATACGGATACGAAGCAAACACAATAACCACATACATAGAAGAGAAACTCCACCAACTATCCCTCTCATCTGAAACATCCCTAGACCAAACAGAATACCTTGATCCAACTGCACCATTTGATATCAATCAAAATAGTAACTCAGGAACATTTCCTAAAGGATTAGAAGGTACTAAAAACCCACTAACCCAAGAGATGAAGAAGGTACTAGATATATTCAAAAGGATGGGATTTGACATAGCCGAATCAAGACAACTAGACGACGACTACCACATGTTCGAAACACTAAACATACCTAAAGGACACCCTGCAAGAGACATTTGGGATACCTTTTGGACGGAAGAAGGATTAATACCACCTGCACACACATCCACCATGCAAAATAGGGTAATGAAGATGGGTGGCGAACCTCCAATACGGTATGTAATACCAGGAAGATGCTATAGAAATGAGGCAACAGACGCCTCCCACGAACACACCTTCTACCAAATAGAAGGAGTATATGTAGATAAAAACATATCACTTGGAGATATGCTTGGAACAATTAAAACATACCTAGAAGCCTTCTTTGAGATGGACCTAGATATAAAAGTACAGCCAGCATACTTCCCATTCACAGAACCAGATATGGAATTCATGATATCCTGTCCATTCTGTAGGAAAACGGGATGTAAAGTATGTAAATACTCAGGATGGATGGAAATAATGGGATGTGGAATGATCAATCCATTTGTATTAAAAGAGGCAGGAATAGATCCAGAGATATACTCAGGCTTTGCTTGGGGGTTCGGACTAGACAGATTAGTAATGATTAAAAACGGAGTACAAGACATACGAAGATTCCATAGCGGAGACCTTAACTTCTTACAACAATTCTAATGTACATACCACTCAATTGGATAAAAGAATATACAGATGTAAACATACCTAATGAACAACTCATAGATGAAGTCTCTACGAAAATAGGGTCAGTCGAGGAAGTAATAGACCTTGCTAAGAAGTATGAAGGAATCACCATAGCCAAGATTGTAAAAACAGATCCACACCCTGATGCAGATAAACTTGGAGTATACCAACTAGATATTGGAGGAGGTAAGACTGTACAGGTAGTTGCAGGGGATAAAACGTTGGAAGTAGGTAATATGGTCGCATATTTCGCACCTGGAGTTAAAGTACCATACAATGCTCATCCAGAGAAGTACGATGGCATAGTTACAAAGGTATCACTTAGAGGAGTTGAATCAGAAGGTATGATGGCCTCAGAAAGAGAGCTAGACTTGGGAAGTAACCACAACCATGTAATGAGACTAGATGAGAATGTAAAAGCTGGAGACTCACTAGCACAGGTATATAACCTCAACGACCTAATACTAGACGTTGAAAATAAAGCACTAGCAAATAGAGGAGACCTCTTCGGCATCATAGGAATTGCTCGTGAACTATCAGGTATTCAATCTATACCTTTCAAATCTCCAGATTGGTTACACACCAAAGCCAACACCAAGGAAAGCAATGAGATTGAGATAGGTATAACAAATGAGGTGGAAACATTCTGTAAAAGATATATGGCTGTAGCATTAAAAGACATCAAAGTATCCAGCTCTCCAACATGGCTAAAAGTACAACTCTCTAAAGTAGGTATTAGACCTATTAACAACGTAGTAGATATCACAAACTACATGATGTATCTAACATCCCAACCATTACATGCATTTGATTTAGATAAGGTACTCGCACTTTCTGGAAAAGATAAACCAGAAATACTAGTAAGACTAGCAAAAAGAGATGAAACCATTACCACCTTAGATGGAAAAACCATCACACTAGATGACAATACAATGGTGATTACAGACGGACAGCACCCAATCGCTATTGCAGGAATAATGGGAGGACAAAGTACCGAGGTTGATGAAAATACCACTAGAGTCATAATTGAAAGTGCAAGCTTCGATAGGTATAACGTAAGGAAAACATCTATGAGGTTGGGACTTTTCACTGAGGCTGTAACCAGATTTACCAAAGCTATAGATCCTAACTTCTGTGAGAGTACACTACAGAAGACTATCGATATGCTAAAGAAACTCGCAAGTGGAGTAGTTATGAGCAATATATACGATAGCTATGCACAACCAGTAGAGCCTAGGATAATAAACCTGAATATCAGCAAACTAAACACAATACTAGGTACAAGCCTAGAACTGGATGCAATTAAAGGATACCTTGAAAATATAGAATATGGCGTAGAAGTAACTGAGGATACGATACAAGTAACTGTACCTACATTCAGACAGGACGTACAGATTGCCGAAGATATATACGAAGACATAGGTAGACACTATGGATATAACAACATACCTGTAACCCTCCCTACAAGATCAACTGCACCTAATAAGGTAAATAGTATGTTGGAATTCAAGGACAGATTAAGAGATATAGTAACCAAGATTGGTGGTAACGAGCTACTCACATACAACTTCACAGATGCAAAAACATTTGAGAAGTACAATATAGACTTTAGTGAAGCGTACAAAATAATCAATCCACTCTCCCCAGAACTGGAGTATATGAGATTTGAGCTACTCCCTTCACTTCTTGATAAAGCCTCATACAATATAGATCAAGGATTTAGTAACTTCATACTATATGAGATTAACAAAGGACATAGTAAAAATGATAGTGATCAGGATAAAACAGAAAACCTACCTATAGAGAGAGAATACCTAGGACTAGTAACACTCAATACCGAATATAAAGGTAGCTCATACTACAGTTCAAAGGCAGTATTAGAGAAAATCCTAACCAAGCTTAATGTAAAAACATACGACCTAATACTTCTAAAAGACGCAGATATGAGTAAAGTGAGGTGGATAGAGAGGGTAGGGACAATGCTAAACCCTAATAAATCTGCAATCCTAGTTATTAATGAAGAATATGTAGGAATATTAGGAGAGCTTTCTGCCTCATCACTCCTTAAATCCAAACTACCTAATACAATCTCAGTACTAGAATTAGATCTTAATACACTACAAGGGTATACCAAGGATAGCTATGGCTATATAGAGCCTTCTAGGTACCCTAAAACAGCCCAAGACTTCTGTTTTGAAGTACCAACAGAGATTAGGTATAAAGATCTGTATAACATAGTAGAAAGAACCATCACAGATGTTAACTACACATATGAAATTTCTCCATTGGATATTTATATGAAAGAGGGTAGTGATACAAAGAGAATTACATTTAGGTTAGTGCTTCAACATAGGGATAGAACATTAACACAGTATGATATTACTCAGCTTAGGAATACATTAGATAAGGAGGTAGAGAGTGTAGGGGGGAGGGTGGTGTAGAAGGGATTAGATTTAGATGTATAATAAACTCTACATTATGGTATGCTATTCATGAATGAAATTTCTCTAATCCAAATACCATAAGTATTTATAGACATTAAAAGCTGGGCTTGACAAATTCTCTAAAAAAAAGTATCGTTCCAAGAATTATGAGAAAATTCAATCTAACAAACCTATCAATTATTAAACTCTTTATCTACGAAGAGTAGATTTCTGGAGATGTTAGATTCGTGAATTCTCACAAAATAACGAAAAACATAACTCCCAGAAATGGGAGTTTTTTAAATTATAACACTTTCAAAATGAATAAAAAAAAGATAGTAGTCATTACAGACTGTAAAGATATAGCATACATGGAAATGAGACAAACTCTTTATAACCTTATTGAGATAAATAAACTTTCGAATATAGAAGTTGAACCGGTTGTTGAAGTTGAGAACTTTTCTGTAGATCATGCAGCTTTTTCAATAAGATTACTTTCTGACCTTTACCCTGCTGGTACAGTATTCTTGGTCGTAGTAAGTGGTTTAGCAACTTCCCCTGCTAGGATTTTTGGAGAGCTCAACAATGGCATACTATTTGTAGGAAATAACTCTGGTTATATGAATTGGACAATCAAGGATATTGGATTAAAATCACTATACGCAAATTTTACAGACAGAAAGGTTAACGGAAAATCATTTGGAGGTAAATATGTACAAGCCCCAACTGCTGCAGCTTTACTCACTAATATAGAATTTGAAACTCTAGGTGAAGCAAAAAATGAGAATTTCTTGACCGATTATAATATAGAAAATGGAACTGTGGTACACATTGATAATTTCGGACTAATGAAAGTCTTCGAAGAGACCATATCTGAATTTAAAGAAGGTCAAGTCTTATCACTAAATAAAAATGGAAAACATATTCTAGACGTCACTTATACCGAAAGTCTTAAAACTCATGATGATGGCAAATGGGTTATTTTTAATGGAAGCTCGCTACATTTAATGCCTGAAGTTGGTAGGGTTAGATCTATGAACTCTGCTGCTGAAATCGACTGTAAAGTGGGTGATGTATTAACATGGGAACTTAAGTAGTTATGTCTAGTAACTTATGTACAAATCGAAACATTGCTGTAATGTTTGATATGGGGGGAGTACTTTTCCTCAATGGTACAAAAATTGCACAAGCGAAAATGCTTTCTCTTGGCGCATCAAAACTTGCTACTTATGAAATATTTTATGGAGAGGATTCATGGAAACTCAGAGAGGGTAAGATATCTTCCGGTAAATACTGGCAGATGATAAAGAAATCATTTCCATATGAATTTGAATTAAACCCCAGAGAAATTTGGCTTGAATCTTACTGCCTAAATAATGATCTAATGAATTTCGCTACACTCCTTCATAAATATGGATATACTATAGGGATAGTTTCTGGTAATACAACCGAGAGAGTAAATTACCTAAAAAAGAAGTATAGATACTGTAAAAATTTTGACTATGAGTTCTACACATTCAATTTGGGAGTAAGTAAAATTGACCCTAAACTTTATCAAAAAGTTATAAAGGAAATAGGTTTCGAGCCCCAAAATATAATATTAGTAGACGACAAAAATGATTGTTTAGATGTAGCAGCTCAGTTAAACATACATGGAATTAAGCATACCTCAAATAATGTTACAATAGCTAAATTAATAGACCAGCTTAATGGATTACAAAGATTTAATGCTTTTCCAAAGCTCAAAGTGGAAAATTTTCTTGCATAAAAATCAACAGTATCTTGGAAGAGTATACTTTCTCTATGATGGAGAAGAATCTGACATTTTCAGAATTAATGCAAAAGACCTTATTGAGCTTAAAGGCCTAGTTTTGAAGGTACAAAAAGCTCTAAATTCATGTTTCATGCCTGATAAGTATAATTACTCATCTCTTAACAATGACTTAGAGCATATGCATATGCATATGGTGCCACGGTATAAGAAGGTTAGAGAGTTCGCCGGACATATATTCAAAGATGTCAGATGGGGGTTAAACTACGCTCCATATGATCATGGATATATCCTTAAGCCAGAGATACTTAAGGAAATAGTATATAAACTTAAACATCTACTTAAAAATGAAATTGCAACTCAATGAGATTAAAGAAACGTTATCGAAGCTTTTTGTATCTTATGGGATTTCAAAAAGTGACGCTGAATTGATATATCAATCAATGATTTATTCTGATTTAAGGGGCTATCCTAATCATGGAATATCTAGAGTTAACCAATTAGTTGAAGGTCTCGACTCAAAGTGTGTATCACCAATAGATATTAGCAAGGTTATCAATGAGCAGAGGGCGGTTACCATTTACGATGGTGACGGGTCAATTGGCCAGGTAGTAGGAACAAAGGCAGTTCTTAAAACAATAGAAAAAGCAAAAGAATTTGGGATTGCATATTGTGGGGTAGTCAACACTAGTCATATAGGTGCACTTTCGTACTATGCCGATCTTGCAGCTAATCATGGGATGTTTTGCTTGGTGATGAGCACATCATCTCCTGCAGTTGCAGTACCGGGCAGTAAATATAAAATACTTGGAACTAATCCAATTGCGTATTCGTTTCCGACTAAGACATACAATCTAACTGGTGACTTTTCAACTTCAAAAGTCTCACGTGGTACTGTAATTGAAATGAATGAAAAGGGATTAGAATTTAGCTCTTTGAGCGGGGTAGACAAAGATGGTAATCCCACAAGAAAACCAAGTGAAATCCTTGAAGGGGCCCTTATAACCCTTGATGATGGCTATAAAGGGGCCTTAATATCTTTACTGGTGAGTATTTTGGCAGGACCAATGATAGGAGGAGTTAACAACTACGATGTCGCTGGAACTCGTTACATGGACGAAAAGCCAAATAAAGGAGACTTCTTCTTAATTATTGATATACATAAATCCACAAACTACGATAATTTCTTAACAAAAATGGAAGAGCTTAAAGACTATATCATTTCCGTTGGGGATACATTCAGAGTGCCAGGAGAGCGAGGATGTAGAACATTACTCAAGTCATCCAAAGACGGGATTGAAATACCTGATAACTTACTAAAATTGTTGAAACAAAATAAATTAATAGATTGATGTAATGTACAAAGAGGCACTAAATGAATTCAAAAAGGAAGCTTTGAAAATTGAGGGGGTGAAAGACGTTCTCATTCGAGGGACCTCAGATTCAGATAAAGAAATCACTGATGGATGGAGCGATCTAGATTTTTCAATCGTTTTCGAAAAGCTTGATTACAAATCACATTTAAGGGTAAGAAGCTTATACATAGCTTTAAAAAAGAAATTCAAATTCAAAATAAGTATAACCTGCGTTTCGGAGACTGACTTTAATAGTGATTTCCATCATCATGGTATTAAGCCATCAACATATACTTCTAGACTTGAGAAAGACTCACATTCGCTTTTATCCATAAAACCTAATAGAAAAGCCGTATCTGATTTTTTACATCGAATAAGTGCTTACGAAAATCTAGTCTATCTTGTTCATGACATAAGATCAAATATGATAAAAATGTCTACAAACGCAGCCGATATAAAAACGGTTACAATACACTTAATTAAGCGATCGAAGCATACAATTAATAATTCCCTCTGTGTCCTGGAGGGGTATATTGGAGAGTCCATTGATAGTGATTTATACAATAAATACTATCAAGAAAAGTTTCCAGACTACATAAATAAGCTAAAAGAATATCGAAAGGAGGTCCCTGATATAATAGATACTTATATGCTTGAAGGTATTTGTGAGAGGATTGTAAATCTTGTTGAATTCGCATACGAAATTAGTACATCCCAAATAAATAAATTAATCAAACAACAAAATGGATAGGAAAGTAAAACGTTACATAGGATGTCATAATCCTTTAACGGCTATGTTAGGTGAGAGGGCGGGATTTGACGGACTATGGTTAAGTGGTCTTGAAGTTTCAACTTCATTTGGAATACCAGATTCAAACTTTATTGGCCTTACTGATATGGTAGAGATTGCCGACAAAATAACTGATGTTGTTAACATCCCTGTTATTGTAGATGCAGATAATGGTTACGGTGATGCCAATAATGTCGCATATGCAATGAAGAAGTTTCAAAAAGTTGGGCTGAGCGGCATGTGCATCGAAGATAAAAAGTTCCCAAAGGTGAATAGTTTTTTAGATGTATCTCAGCAGTTAGAAGAAATAGATGTATTCGCAAACAAGATAGCAGCTGCAAAAGCGGTAAAATACGTAGAGGATTTTATGGTAGTGGCTCGGGTAGAAGCATTAATTGCAGGACTTGGGATTAACGAATCACTCAAAAGGGCTGTAGCTTACTCCGAAGCTGGTGCTGACGTAGTATTTATTCACTCTAAGAAGGAGACTCCAGATGAAATACTAGACTTTATAGACAAATGGGATTCTGAGATTCCTCTTTTACTTGTGCCAACAACTTATAACTCTCTATCGTACGATGCAATAAAAGGCTTGAGGAAGGTGGAGCATGTCATATACGCAAATCATGGATTGCGTTTTATACTGAATCAGCTTCCAAAAATGTATAATCAGATACTTGAAAACGGAACAACCGAAAACATCGAAAGTTCTCTTTCTTCTATACAGGAAGTATTCAGCGTACAAGGGCTTGATAAGTTAGACAAGCAAAAGTAATTAAATTATAATTCTCAGAATAACTTTTTAGATTATTGAATGTATAAAAAAATAACTGAAGAAGAATATAAAAAGTATCTAGGCCTCCCAAAGGATTATAAAGTGGACATGCTGATTGCCATGGGTCACTGGGATCGGAAAGGAGAGCAGGAAAGGTTCAAAAAAATCATTAAGGAATTGTCCTCTAATAAAGTAACATTTGAAATTATTCAAGAAGGTTTTCTCAAGAACACTTTGATTTGTAACGTCGTTGGAAAAAGAATCTGGTTTGATGTATTCTATGGTCCCGCACTATTATCTGAGATTACTCATCTTGCTTCCCTTTTTGGATCAAAAGAAAATTTACTCCTTGGGTCATGTGGTTACCTTTCAACAACTGGCTCATTTGTTGATGTAATTATACCAACGGCATCAGATAGCACCTGTAGTTCAAGTAGTATGTACTCGCATAACAGCAGAAGTCCCAGATATCCATCAGACAACGGGCTTTCTGATAAAATAGCTTCACGACTTACAAAGGAAGGTTTGTCGATACTTAGAGGGCCTCTAACAACCTGTGAGGCAATGTTAGCTGAGGATGAAACAGACATTAAAGAGTGGGCCGAGAACGGATATGTAGGAGTCGATATGGAATCGGCAACTTTCTTTTCAGTTTCGAATCATTTTGGAGTTCCCTCAGCAGCAATTCTCCGAACAGGGGACAACCTCATTGAAAGTGAACGTGTAATAGATGTCTCATATATCCAAAGGAAGAAAAAAGATAAAGATATAATAATGAAGAAAATGTTTTGCGCAGCATTAGCCAATGTGAAGTAAGATTTGAAGTTGCAGCAACGCGCTCACCTATTAGCTTGATCTATCAATTCTTGTGTGACATACGCTAGATATGACACCTCAGGTAATATTTCATCTGGTATCTCTTTCTCACCATATTTAAAATAAAAATATGAAAGATATAACATTGAGGCGGGCACAGGCCAGCCATTATAGCTATCGATATGCTTCCCCTCTTTAGGCTCAGGGAAAACGTTATAATCCTTCACTCTAAAACTCCCACAAGAATCTCCGACACTATTAACTAGTTCCATAATTATTTCTCCAACAGATAACTGCATTAAATCATCAATAGTACGACAATCAATATTCCTAAGAATGAAGCTCAGCAACGATGGGACATCTCTTAGTACAATCCAGCTATCTATACCATCTATCCTTTCCCTAGCGGTAATTAGAAAGGGATCTTCCAAGATATCTTCAAAACGATTCAGATCAACTCTAGTGAGGTTAAAAACGACTGAAGACTCTGTTGTAGATAATTGTTTCTTTGGTATAAAAACGGAGATCACAATTCTTTAGAGATTATACTATAAGGTAGAGAATTTGTAACTAGACCTTTGAAAACATATCTCCAAACCTCACAAGTAGCTTCTTTGTAACAGCATATGTTTGCTTCTCTTCAAAAGACATCTGTGCAAATGTTCTTGATTCACCCTCTGGAATAAATATTACATCCCAATCATACCCATTACTCCCTCTAGGTTCTGTAGGAATAGTACCGTTTACTGACTCCTCTAAAAACACACTCTTTATACCATCATAGTATCCAAGTATCGATGTCCATTTACAACCAAACTCATTAAATAGTTTAGCTATATCACATGTTTTCTGTGCACCTACACTCTTTGCATAGTACCACTTAACAAGAGGACCAGGAAAACCGTTTAAGCAATCTAGTTCTAAGCTAGCATCCATTACAAAACAAGGCTCTTTAACTTTCTCATATGCATACTCTAGTTTATACTTTGCAATCTCTCTTGTATCTAAACTCTGTATCTCAGGTACATCAAAATCAATATGTTTGAGGTTGAAAGAGGGGAGGAGCTTACGAGCATCCTCCACCTTATTCATATTCTGTGTAACGAAGGTGATATTAGCCATGACTAGTACTTAATAGTTATAGAGGTACTCTCCGCAACAGGTGAACCATCCTTAACTACGATAGCCTTTACAGTGTAGAAGGTGTTAATACCCGGAAGCGTACCATCATTCCATGTTACACTCCATCCACCCCCAGGATTATTATCCTCAAGGGTGCTATTAAACCCACCACCGTTCTTAGAAATCACGAATTGTACTTTATCGAAACTATTATCAGAAACCGAAGCATCAAATGTAATAGGTTGGGTGAGGAAGATAGCACCATTGGCAGGGGAAGACATGCTCACACTAATAGTTGCAGATGTAACATTGATTGTAACCTGTGATTCACCAGTCTTCCCACCATCATCAAACACCTTAGCCTTAATGACATGAGTACCATTAGAAGTTGCATTAGGAATTAGGTAGCTATACTGATATGGCGCAGAGTTAATAGTTTGAATTAACGCCTCATCAAAGAAAAGCTCAACCTTTGTAACTGCACCCTTGGCTCTTGGATCAACCTTTATTTCAACCGCAGAACCTTTGGAAACTGAAGAACCAGACGCTGGGGTTATAATATCAACAACTGGTGCATCCCCAGGACCTAGTGGAAGGTCACAATCAGCGGTATCAGGAGATTTCATAAACAGCTTAGGATCTTTCAAAGATAGGAGGTACTTTTCAAAACCACTCTGCTGAAATTTATTCTCTAATTCTTTCTCTACAACATATGCATCTACAAGCAGGTTATACTTCTTGGCAGCTTCTAAATTAGAAGGAATCTTATTATTACTCTTACATATCTGAATCTTTTTCCTGCTATCTACCTTAGGAGCCTTACCAGTTATATAGATAGAAGCCACTTTCTTACAACTACTATCCTTGGTTGCCATATCTCCTGTATCATTACACACCTGAGTAGCTACAATACCTGTAGGGCGAGTGAAAGACTCAGGCTTATATTTAGACGCCATTCGGGTCATAAAGGAACTGGCAATAGGGAGGGGGACGGTAGTACTCCAAGCACCTGGTGTTTCCACATTATTATTATTTCCTGCCCATACTGAAGTAACTAAATTCTTCGTGTACATTACCGACACCAAATCTCTAGGACCATTGGTTGTACCAGTTTTCCCACAAAATGTTCTTCTACCATTATAATTGTAGAGGTTGGCATTTGGCTGATCTCTATAGTTCCCCAAATCACACAGTATCCAGTTTAGCGCATATATTTCTCTTTCATCCCAAACTCTCTTCCCCTTATTCTCCTTGTTCTCCAATAATGTTTTCCCCTTAGAATCCTCCACCTTAAGAATTGCTCTTACATCTTTTTTAATTCCTCCGTTTGCAAATGTCATGTATGCACCTGTATGTTCAAGCAGAGACATTTCTGCAGTACCTAGAGTTAAGCTTAAACCATACCTATCTCTCTGGGTAAGGGTGGTAATACCTAAAGTTTCAGACGTTTTAATAAAGGCATCAATACCAATTAACTGCATAGTATATACGGCAGGAATATTTCTCGACTGTATAAGTGCCTGCCTGGCAGTTTGCAATCCAGAATATCTATTATCCCAGTTGGCAAGCTTATAATTTCCAAAGTTCATATCTTTTAAGTCTGGAGTTATCAACCATGGACCGTAACCCTGACTAAAGGCAGTTAGATAGGTATATGGCTTTACCGAAGATCCCATCTGTCGAGGACTGATAGTCACATTTACGTTACCATCAATCTTAGGATCATCAGTTTTGTTATAGTCTATGGAGCCAACCATAGCTATAATATCTCCCGTCTTAGGATCAAGTGAAAGCATAGCTCCGTTGTTAACATTCCACTTCTTTCCATAGTTTGCAATACCTTTTGTAACTTCTTCTTCGGCAATCTTTTGAATAGAGAGGTCAAGGGAGGTGGTAACCTTAAGACCACCTCTTTCAACAATGTCTGCGCCGTATAGATCCGTTAATTGCTGCTTCACATAGAATACAAAGTGCGGCGCACTTATATTAATATCCCTGGATTTATATACTATTTCCTCATCCTTTGCTTTTTGAATATCTTCCTCCGTTACCCCAGTAATATTTTTATGTTTTAACATCTGATCTAATACAAACTCCTGACGACCTTTGGCAAGATCTGGGCGAGTTCCATATACAGGGGAATAGATACCAGGTCCTGTAATGATACCTGCAAGCATTGCACTCTCTGCAATAGTTAAGTCTTTAACATCTTTATCAAAATATGCATTAGCTGCGGCCTGAAAACCGTAGTTAACACCTCCCAATGGGACTTCATTCATGTATAGCTGTAGAATTTCGTCCTTACTAAAATTCTGCTCCATCTGCATGGTAATCAAAATCTCTTTTATCTTTCTGGAATACGTCTTCTCATACACTTCATTACCAATTATATCGAAGAGAAGGGTGTTCTTAACCAACTGCTGAGATATGGTACTTGCACCTCTAACAACATCTTTTAGTACTAGGTTGGTATATGCAGACTTTGCAATTGCGGCGAGATCAACTCCTTTGTGCTGGTAGAATTGCATATCCTCTGCTGCAAGCAAGGCCCACTTAGTATGCTCAGGAATCTCATCTAGCTTAACAAATTCTCTATTCTGATCTCCATAGATTGTATATAGCAACTTCCCATTTCTATCAAATATCTGAGTACTTAATGCCGAGCTTCTATCTATAAGCTTATTTGGATCTGGCAACGAAGCTTCCAACTGTTTAAGGTATATCGCAGTACCAATTATTCCAAAAAGGCCTAAAAAGAAACATATTCCTATAAATATGTAGGTGGCTTTGATTAATTTCTTTTTGAAAGGAGATACTCCAACGGTTTTCCTAGCATCTTTGCCAGCATTACGAGGGGTTCTTCTACCAAATCTCTTCAGATTTCTAATACTTGAAGTCGCAATAGGGGATTTACGTGTTAGCTTACGATGGCTAAAACCATTTATAGAAGTTTTCTTTTTTGTATCGGACATTCCAACTCTATATTTCATAGCTTGATTATACCACTATTGTTTATAACTTAAGTATACCTTTTCATATCGAGATAGAGTACTACGAACCATTTTATACATGTACATAACCACTATGCCTAATACAATCCAAAATAGTACGTCTACAATTGTGTCCAACCAATTGGGAAGAAGGCTCACGCTTATTAGTTTAACAAAGAAATATCCCAAAAATACATAAATAAACTTCATCGCAATAGAAGGATCAAGGGTGGTGAAATAGCCATTAAGCATCTCATCTATACCCCGGTTAAACACACCGTTTTTAGCATTTATAATAGTTTGTCCCATCGCCCACGTTTTGAAGTTTGGCTCTAGTTTACCCTCTTTACGAAGGAGAATATCTTTTGGAAGAGTATTTCCTTCCTGAAAAGTGAATATAACTCTATTCTCAGAGTTTCTAATATCTAGAGCTTTCTGACTGCTGTTCTCCGATAAATTGAAATTACCCTCAAAAAGTATACCCTCGATATTAAACTGTGGCTTCACTTCATTAAATGACATATCAAGCTCACCCAGTTTGTATATTTCAATTACATCGTCATATGTCACTACCAGATTCAACTGCGTAACTAGCACCCTCATAGATAGGGGATCATTAACTTTATGATCCAGTGAAAATATGTCAAAAGACTTTAATATCTTTTCTCCCTGCTTAAAGTGTTTCTCTAAGGAAGTCTGGAACTCTCCATTTTTATACTTATATATCTCCATGATTACATATTAGAAGATTTAATGAATGGGGGCAAGTTA